>JAWOBD010000105.1:0-12454 GCA_046498175.1 Dehalococcoidales bacterium
TCGGCTTACCGCGCGTGCTCTCGTGGGGACGGATAATCATTTTATCCCAGTCTTCGAGCTTTACTGCAGCGATGATACCTCGGCGCAGATATTCCTTACCCTGATAGCGAAAAAGGTGATGGTGAAGGTAGATGGCCGGTAACTTTTCTCTCTTCAGTATTTCCTCACTCAACCATTGCTCGAACTCTTCCGCCGAGCGGGTGTATTTGTTGTCTTTATCATTGTCTGAGGGGAGATCCTGGCCATGCTCGATTCGGACAAAGTTGTGGTTGCTTCGCTGGTTGAGTTCAAGTGCCAGTTCGGAGGTGATGATATCGTAGGGGGGGCAAATAACCGAAGAGATTTCCGGTATCAGCTTTTCGTTGTAACGTATTCCATGGAAGGGCCGGATTTCAGTCATACTAACCTGTCTTTTGCTTTATCGGTTGGGGGATTCTATTAAGTCTACTGTATTTGCCGTTCGATTGGCAAATAGGCGTCGATTAATATGATATTGTATGTTTTACGATGTGTTATAATTTTAATAATCCGCTTGCAGTTTGGGGGATAAAGAGGTGGATAGTTCAAAACAAATTGAAAAACGTATAGAGGATTTGAGGAGCCAGATTAATTACCACAATTACCGGTACTATGTACTGGATGAACCCGAAATCAGTGACGCAGAATATGATGCTTTGATGAGGGAACTGAAGGAGCTGGAAGAGAGTTATCCATCGTTGATAACAGAGGATTCTCCCACGCAGCGGGTGGGGGCTGCCCCGCTGGAAGCATTCGGTGTAGTGGAGCACCCGTATCCCTTGTTGTCGCTGGCTAATGTCTTCGATAGAGAAGAGCTGGAGGCCTGGTACAATCGCATTACAAAATTGCTCGGGGCACAGCCAGGCAGACTGGTTTGTGAACATAAGATTGATGGTCTGGCGGTGGCACTTACCTATGTCGACGGGAACCTTGTTGTTGGTAGTACGCGTGGAGATGGCTTGAGGGGTGAGAATATCACACAGAACCTGAGGACGATAAGAAGTATTCCTCTATCTGTACCACGGGAGGCGCCGCCCCGTTTCGAGGTGCGTGGCGAGGTTTTTTTGTCCCGGGATGCTTTTTCCAGATTGAACCGGGAAAGGGTTGAGAAGGGGCTTTCCCAGTTCGCCAACCCGCGCAATGCTGCGGCGGGCTCGCTCCGCCAGCTTGATCCGCGGGTTACTGCTGAACGGCCGCTTGATATGTATATATATATGCTGGGTTATGCAGAAGGAAATAACGTACCTCAAAATCACTGGGATATTATGCAATACCTCGGTTCACTGGGATTCAAACTGAACCCGAACATGAGTCTGGTCGGCAGTATAGAGGAGGCGGAAGAATACTACCGGAGCTGGATGGATAGGCGCGACAGTCTTGCCTATGAGGCGGATGGTGTTGTGGTTAAGGTGAATTCTATTGATAGCCAGCAGAAGCTGGGGGATGTTGGCCGTGAACCGAGATGGGCGATGGCCTATAAGTTCCCCGCTGTGCAGGGGATAACCCGGCTAAAGGATATTAAAATCAGTGTAGGCAGGACTGGTACTCTCAATCCCTATGCGGTAATGGAACCGGTATCGGTGGGTGGGGTGACTATCCGGCAGGCTGCTTTACATAACGAGGAAGATGTTCGGCGCAAGGATATCCGTAAAGGGGATATGGTGATTGTGCAGCGGGCTGGCGAGGTGATACCACAGGTAGTGGGGCCGGTGGTGAGCAAACGCACTGGCAAAGAGAAGGAATTCAGTCTGCTTGAAGCCGTGTATGATAATGATTTGGGGCGGCCAGCCTGCCCGGAGTGTGGGGCGGAAGTAATCAAGCTCAAGGGCGAGGCGATGTACTACTGCACCAATGCTGCCTGCCCGGCCCAGGTTATCGAGCGTATCGAGCATTTTGCCTCAAGAGCGGCCATGGATATAAGGGGGATTGGGGAGAGGATGAGCGCCCTCCTCTTCGAACAGGGTTTGTTAAAGGATGTTGCCGATATCTATTACCTGAAGGATAAAAAGGCTAATTTGCTCGAAATGGAGGGTATCGGGGAAAAAAGTGTAGAAAATATACTGGCAGCGATAGAAGAGAGTAAAAAAAGGAATTTGGGTAGACTTATTTTTGCTCTGGGTATAAGATATGTAGGAGTGGAGACCGCCGATATACTGGCAAAGCAATTCGGCAGTATTGGCCGGATTGCGCAGGCGACAAGAGAAGAACTGCTGAATATCTCTTCAGTTGGTGATAAGATTGCCGATAGCATCTTGGCATTTTCCCGGCAGGCGGAAAACAGGAGTATTATCGACCGGTTGAATAAGGCCGGGGTGAATCCGCGGGTGAAAATAGCGGACCGGAGCAAATTGCCCTTGCTGGAAAAGGAGTTCGTTATTACTGGGAAGCTGGAAAGTTATAGCCGGAACGAGGCTGAAGCGCGCATAAAGGAGCTGGGTGGTATTGCCAAAAGCGATGTTACCAGGCAAACCGATTACCTTGTGGTGGGGAGTGACCCTGGCTCCAAGCTGAACCGGGCACGTTCGCTGGGTATCAGGCAAATTACGGAGCAGGACTTACTCGAATTGCTAGGGAATATAGCAGAGTGAACAGCCTGCAGGAAGAAGCATGAATGGTTATCTGGCGTATTTTCAGATAGGCGTTTTTATAATGTATGTTTCTCTCTTCACATGGAGAATACTTTACCTGCACTTGCATGAAAGGGTCAGAGCAGTATCACTCATTGCGAGGGGCAACAGGCTGAGGGGTTTTCTGACCATATCTCTTATTTCTTCTCTGGTAGCCTGGTTCGTCATAATGATGGCCGGTATATTGTACCCCGATTCCCGTTTCCTGCCGTTTCCTCTGGGTGCGAGACTGCTTGATTCTTTGCATACCGAACTGATTGGAGTGGTGCTGGTGGCACTCGGTTTTGCTTTCTTTATCTCGGCCTGGATAAGGCTGGGAAATTTCTGGCGGGTGGGTAATCGTGAAGAGAAGAATAACGAGCTTATTACCGAAGGAGTATACGGGATCTCCAGGAACCCGATATATCTTTTCTTTGTACTCTACCTTAGTGGTATCTTTCTTATCAACGGTACTTTGATATTTCTCATCTTTGCCGTCATGGTGGCATTGAATCTTCATTATTTGACGCTTGAAGAAGAGTCGTTTCTGTCAAGGGTACACGGGACAGTTTATCATAATTACTGCGGTGTAACCGGCAGGTATATCACCTGGCTGAGAATATGGCCGATGACCAGGATAAGAGGATGCCTTCAAAGTATCCGGAGCGTTCGGAATAGACTTACAGAACTGGTGGATTCTGTGCCGAAATGAAATTGATCGTTGGTCTGGGTAACCCTGGACAGCGCTACTATCATAACCGTCACAATATCGGATTTATGTGCCTGCGTTACCTCGCCCGGACAAGCGATATACACCTGGACAAAAAGCAGGGGGATGCGCGCATCGGAAGGGGGGATATATGTGGGGAGGATGTAATTTTGGCCAGGCCGCAGACATATATGAACCTCAGCGGTGAACCGGTGAGGTTTCTGGTGAGGAAGTTCGACATTCCTTTGGGTGACCTCATTATCGTTCACGATGACCTTGACCTCCCTCTGGGTAAAATTCGCATCAGTCAGTTCAGCGGGTCAGGGGGGCACAGGGGGGTAAATTCCATTATATACTCTCTGGGGAGTCAGAACTTTTTGCGCGTTCGATTGGGCATTGGACGCCCAGGGGCGGTTAACGGCCTTGACCATAATGGGGAAGATGAAATAATAGGTTATGTTCTGAGCGACTTTGGTGCCGAGGAAAAGGGGGTTGTTGCCACTATGATGCCTGTGGTAGGTGAAGCCCTTAACTGCATACTGAGTGAAGGTGTTGCACAGGCGATGAACAGGTACAATTAGAATAGGTGGGTCGTTTTTTCTTTGCTCGCACTGGGTGCGGGTGCTATAATTTTCCTTTGAGCATTCTGGGAAAGGATAAAAATCCGTATGGTGCAGGGTAAAATATGCGTTGCCGTTATCGGTGGTAGCTGTCCTACCGTCGCCGAAGCAAAGGCTGCGGAAGAAGTCGGCCGGGAGCTGGCACGGCGGGGAGTAGTGCTGGTATGTGGAGGCCTGGGTGGTGTTATGGAAGCGGCCTGTCGCGGTGCCTCCAGTGAAAATGGTATTACAGTGGGGATAATTCCCGGTGATAGCCGCAGGATGGCTAATCAATATGTTCAGATTACCATTGTTACCGGTATCGGATACGCCAGAAACGTGGCGGTGGTAAAATCAGGCCATTCCGTAATCGCCATTGGTGGCAGCTATGGCACTCTTACCGAGATAGGCTATGCTCTACAGAGTGGTATTCCCGTTGTTGGTCTGAATACCTGGGCTATATCCAAAGATGGTAGGGATGATAGCTCGATTATCCGGGCTGGAGGACCACTGGAGGCGGTAGAGGCGGCTTTGGAGATGTTGCAGGGGATAAAGAAAAGAGGTAAGTGATTAAAGGAGAAGAAGTGGCGAGAATTAGAGAGATAAATGCCGGGGAGATGCTGGATTCGAGGGGTAGGCCTACGCTGTGGGCAGAGGTGGAACTGGAAAGCGGTGTCAGGGGGTGGGCGGCGGTACCTTCGGGTGCCAGCACGGGGAGATATGAGGCTGTGGAGCTGAGGGATGGAGACAGAAGGCGGTTTGGCGGTTTTGGGGTAATTGAGGCTGTAAGGAATGTAAACGTGGTGATCGGAGGATCCTTGCAGGGAATGGAGGCCGGAGAGCAGGAATTGATAGACAGGAAGATGATAGAGCTTGATGGCAGCGACGACAAATCGAGGCTTGGAGCCAATGCGATACTGGGGGTATCGCTGGCAGTGGCACATGCTTCTGCCGCTGAGTGCCGGGTACCATTATACAGGTATCTGGACGAGACAGAGAGCTACCGGCTGCCGGTGCCGATGCTCAACATACTGAATGGTGGCAGGCATGCTGCTGGTTCTACTGATTTTCAGGAATTTATGATAATGCCTTTGGGGGCGGAGAGCTTTGGTGAGGCGATGCGGGTGAGTGCGGAGGTATATCAGGGTTTGAAGGTGTTATTGAAGGATAAGGGATTGGACACGAATGTTGGGGATGAGGGTGGTTTTGCGCCTTCTCTTGGATCAAACCGTGATGCGGTGGAGCTGATACTGGGAGCGATAGAGAGGGCTGGATACGAAGCGGGGAAGGATTGCTTTCTGGCCCTGGACCCGGCATCCAGCGAATTTTACCGGGATGGGAAATACATACTGCAGAGGGAAGGGGTTACCCTTAGCAGTGAGGAGATGGTGGAGTACTACGCTGGTTGGGTATCAGAGTATCCGATAATAAGCATAGAGGACGGGATGGCGGAGGATGACTGGGGAGGATGGAGAATGCTCAATGATAGGTTGGGCGACAGGGTTCAGCTGGTAGGTGATGACCTTTATGTTACCAATGTAGGGAGGCTTGAGAGGGGAATCAATGAGAGGGCATCGAACTCGATACTGATCAAGCCGAACCAGATAGGGACGCTGACGGAGACGATAGAGGCGGTGAAGATGGCTAAGGGAGAAGGCTGGACGGCGGTAGTCAGCCATCGTTCCGGTGAGACCGGGGATACCACGATAGCAGACCTGGCGGTAGGGCTTGGCACGGGGCAGATCAAGGCGGGTGCGCCCTGCCGGGGGGAGCGTACTGTGAAGTACAATCGTCTGCTCAGAATAGAGGCTGAGCTTGGGAAGAGGGCGATTTATGGTGGAATGGATTCTCTGTACAACATAAAGGGTCGGTTGTAGAGTTGAGCGTAAGTTTAATATAATTGGCGGTTGTAATAATACTCAGGATAGAAGGGGGTATAGCATATGGTTACCAGAATAGGTATAAACGGTTTCGGTCGGATAGGGAGGCTGAGCTACCGGGCTATTCAGGAGAGATATGGTAAGGAGCTTGAGGTGGTGGCGGTCAATGACCTCACCGATACGAGGACGAATGCTCATCTATTGAGGTGGGACAGCACCTATGGTCCTTTTACTGGTGAGGTAAAGGAAGGAGAGGGGTTCTTTTCCGTAGACGGGAAGAGGGTGGAGGTATTGAGTGAGCGTGAGCCGGGGAGGATACCGTGGGGCGATTACGGTGTAGATATCGTAATAGAGTCGACAGGCCTTTTTACCGATGCCACGAAGGCGGTGGCGCATCTTGAGGGTGGAGCCAAGAAGGTTATAATCTCGGCACCGGCCAAGAATGAAGACGCTACGCTGGTGTTGGGGGTAAACGAGGGTAGCTATGATGGGGGGAAGCACCGGGTGATATCCAATGCATCCTGTACGACCAACTGTATAGCGCCGGCGGTGAAGGTACTGCACCAGAGCTTTGGTGTGAGCAAGGGATTGATGACCACCATCCACTCGTATACCAATGACCAGAGGATACTGGATATGTATCACAAGGACCTGCGCCGGGCGAGATCGGCCGGGTCGAACATAATTCCGACCACTACGGGAGCGGCCAAGGCGGTGACGATGGTAATACCGGAGTTGAAGGGGAGGGTGCATGGTATGGCCTTCCGGGTGCCGACGGCGACGGTATCTGTGGTTGATTTTGTTGCCGAGCTGGGTCGGGAAGTGAGTGTGGAGGAGGTCAACGGGGCGTTCCGGAAAGCTGCTGGTGGAGACCTTGAAGGGATACTGGGGTGTTGCGAAGAGGAACTGGTGAGTGTTGATTTCAAGGGGAACTCCTTGAGCTCGATAGTGGACATGCCCAGCACGATGGTAATAGGTGGTAACATGGTCAAGGTGCTGTCCTGGTACGATAACGAATGGGGCTATAGCTGCCGGCTGGCCGACCTGGCCTTATATATCGCCGGTAAGGGTCTGTAAAAGATAAACTGGTTTGAGATGGATATAATTGACATCGGTATCAATGTTATGTCTAAAATAGTTAAATACTTTGATTACGGTATGAGTAAATAAAGTGAAGCTACTGGTTATAGGTTTCGGTCAGTGTGGTGGCAGGATAGCCGATGAATTTGCCCGTTTGGGTATCAAGGCAAGGCTGGAGCGAAAACTGAATATTATTACTGGGGTCTTTGCCGTTAACACAGATGTCGCTGATTTAAGCGGGCTTGCGAATGTAAGGCCGGATTATCAGCATCGGGTGCTTATCGGCGGGAATAAGACGAGCGGGCATGGCGTGGGTAAGATTAACGAGCTCGGCGCCGAAATTGCCCGAGATGATGGTGATAAGGTTATTGATGCCCTTAGGGAGACACCGCAGTTTGCCGAAACGGATGCCTTTCTGCTCATTGCCGGTGCTGCTGGTGGTACTGGGTCTGGGGCCATAGCCACGATAACACAGAAATTAAAAGAGCGTTATGTTGAAAAACCTCTCTACAACTTGATAGTTCTCCCGTTTCAGCACGAAGAGGAAACGGAAGGGAGAACCATATATAATGCTGCCACCTGTCTTAAATCGTCCTATCTGGTGGCCGATGCCGTTTTTATTGTCGATAACCAGAGGTATATCAGTAAGAACTATTCAATTAGGGGTAATCTGGCTCAGGTCAACTCCTTGATAGTTGAGCCGTTCTATAACGTGTTATGCGCTGGTGAGGAAACCAGACGGGAGTATATAGGTTCCCGTATTCTTGATGCCGGGGATATAATCCAGACGCTGGCGGGTTGGACGGTAATAGGCTACAGCAGTTCTCAGCTCGGCAGGATGAAGAACCCCTTTGATTTCAGAGATAAGATGGCGGAAGGGCAGAGGGGGGTGCAGTTGATTAACAATGCGGTTAGCGAACTTTCACTCAGGTGTAATCCGGCCGATGCCGGCCGCGGGCTGTACCTCATCTCGGCACCGGCCAAGGAAATGGATATGAGCCTGGTGAAGGATATCGGTACTCACCTCAAGCGTATTGCTCCGGAGGCCATAATACGTAGCGGCGATTACCCCAGGCCAAAGGGTGAGTTGAGCGTTTCGGTAATACTCTCCGAATTCAGCGGGATGAGAAAAATTATCGATTACTTTACCCAGACTATTGACCTAATAACCGCCATAAAGAGGAAGAGGGAAGGTATCGAGGTAGAGCACCGGGATCTTGCCGATGCCTTTAAAGATATACCTTCCCTGATTTAATTGGCCTATCGAGATATCAATGATGTCTCGATACTTGGCCGGGTTTTACCTCTTGCCTTATCCTGCTGCCTTGTTATAGATATTCCAGGCCTGCTCGATGACCTGCTCGCGTTTTGCCCAGGCCTGAGCTGAAGTTTCTTCATAGGCTTTGAGTGCCTGATTGATCTCTTCGTTGACAGCGTTATGTGCCTTCGCTTCACCATCCTGATATGCTTTCTCAGCCTGTTCTACAGCTGTCTTGTAGGCTTGCTCGGCCTGTGCCTTTGCTTCATTGCGCGCCTTTAAGGCTTTCTCTATTGATGCATCTCGGGTAGTGAAAGCCTGTTTGATGCGTTCATCGCAGGTATGTTTTGCTTGCCGCTCCTTTTCTTTGTATGCTTTCTCAGCTTCCAGTTCGCTCTTGCGGTAGGCTGTGGTTACCTCTTTTTGCGCTTCTATATAGGCCGCATACGCCTTTTCTGCTCTTCCCAGAATTTCCCCAAGTGATGTGGCTGGTTGTTCTTGCGCCTCAGCTTCGGTTGCCTTTTGTTCAACCTGCTGTTCTGTTTTTTCTACCTGATTGGCAGTTTTATCGCGTTGCTCACGGGCTTTCGGGGTCTGGTCTCCCTGGTTCATTACTGATTTCCTCCTTACGCTCTATTTTCTTTTTCGGTAGCTATTCGTAATGGTAATGACTAACCGGCGGATTGAAGATGAATCATTTTACTTTTTATTCTTCTTCACCTTTCCCCTTCCTATCTTTCTTGTTTGCGTACATTTTAGCCAGAAAATTAAGTCGCTCATCTATTGTTCTGGCTGATTCCCTCTCTATTTCATCTTTACTCTGCTCTGCAGTCGCGCCTTCGGGTGTTTCATTTTCCTTGCTGATATCGGTAATTTTATTGATGGAAGTCTCGATGGATTTCTCTACATGGCTCAATTTTGTTTCCTCAGGCTTTTCCGGAGTCTCAACCTCCTGCCATGATTGCTTTTCCTGTGCTCTGGCCATTTCTTCCTCGATGGCTTTGGGCTGTTGTGATCTGGACGTCTCTTCCTTCCACCTGCTTGTTTCTACACCACGGCTTATGGCTGCCTGAAAAGCCCGTATTGATGTTTCAGCCGCTTCCTTGGCAGCCTGTCTTGCCATTTCAGATGCCTCGTTTGCCTCTCGCTTTGCTTCCTCGGCGGCCTCCCGTGCTCCCTTTCCTATTTCTTCTGCTTTGGCTATTGCCTCTTGAGATAATCGGGCTGCCTCGTTGGCTGCATCCCTGGCCATGTTGCCGGTTTCCTCTACCATTTGTAGGGCTTCGTTGGAAGCGGCGGTTGCTGCCTCAGTAGTTTTACGAACCTCTTTGATTATTTCTTCGGCCCTGGCTACAACTTTTTGTACTGCCTCATTGGTCTTTCGCTCCGATTCTTCGGCTACCTCTTGAATCTCGTTGCTCAGTTTGTCTGCTCTGGTGATTGCTTCGTGTGAGGATTCCCGCATTGATTCAACAGATTGTTTTGCTTTCTCACGTACCCCTTCTGCCCCGTTGATGACCTTCTCGAAGGTGGCTAGGGCGGTTTCGATGGTCTCCTGCGACCATCGGGTGGTCTCCTCCGCGCTGTTAATGGCTTTGTCAAAACCCCTTGTGGACACCTCAGTGGAGACCTCGAGCGCCTTGCTTGCCTTACCAGCTTCGTCAACTGCTTTCCGGGAAGCCTTTATTGCCTCTTCAGCGAATTTTTTGGCCTGTTTTTCTATTTCGTCGACCTTGGTTACTGCCTCGCGGGAGATATTCCGTGCTTCCTCGGCAGTTTCCCGGGCTGATGCACCCATCTGCTCTGCTTGGTTGGTCTCTTCCCGGCACTCCTTTACGGATGTCTCGGCTAAATCTTTGGCCTCTTTGGCCGTTCTCTGTGCCTGACTGGACGAATTCTCGAGGTTCCTGGTCAGTGTCTTGACAGTGTCTCTGGTGGATTCGACGGTTTCTTCTGCCCTGGCAATGGCTTCCTGAAATGCCTTCAGGGATGCTTCGTTGTTCTCTTCTGCTTCCCGTGCTATCTTATCAGCCTTGGCAATTGCTTTTTTGGACGCCTTGGTTGCTTCTTCGGCTGCCCGCCGGGAAGATTTGCCCAGTTCCTCGGCCTTGGCGATAGCATCCTGAGCAATCCTGATGGTTGCTTCAGCCGCTTCAATGGCTGATTTACTCAGTGTCTCTGCCCTGGCAACAGCTTTCTGAATTGCTCCAGTGTCTTCTTCCATTTTCCTTTCAACCCCTGAAGATCGTTATTGAGGTGTGTGGCTGAGGTATTTTCAATGATTTGGGGACCGAAACTCCATAGTATCTAACATTTTATGATAGGTCAACTGCTTTTGCAATATTTTGTTCTGCTGATTGCAATAATTGACACGATATGGCAAATATGCCTAAAATGGTGAAATTATTGAGTCCGGAGTAGGAAATGAAACTAGTAGTAATCGGATTTGGACAGTGTGGCGGTAGAATTGCTGATGAATTTGCCCGCTTGAATATGCGTGCTCGTAGCCGTCGGGGAATGGAGATCGTAACCGGTGCTTTTGCGGTTAATTCGGATTCGGCTGATCTGAGCGGGTTGCAGGTCATTAAATCGGACTATAAGCACAGGATTTTAATTGGTGGGCGCAGGACGGGCGGTCATGGGGTTGGCAAGATCAATGAGATCGGAGCAGAGATAGCCAGAGAGGATAGTGATAAAATCGTCGATGCGATTAGGGTTACCCCCCGTTTTCTCGAGTCAGATGCCTTTTTGCTTATCGCCAGTGCTGCTGGCGGTACCGGCTCGGGATCGTTGCCGGTTTTGACACAGTTGATAAAGGAGCGTTATGGTGATAAGCCGGTCTATGCCCTGGTTGTGTTGCCTTTTGAGCATGAGGAGAAAAATGAGGAAAGAACTATCTATAATGCCGCGACCTGCTTGAAATCGGTCAATTCGGTTGCCGATGCGGTAATACTGGTGGATAACCAGAGGTATATAAGGAAAGATTCTTCGATAAAAAACAACATTTCTGCCATCAATGCTCTTATGGTGGAGCCTTTCTATAACCTGCTTTGCGCCGGTGAGGAGAAAAAAGGGAAGAACATCGGCGCGAAAACACTTGATGCCGGGGATATTCTGCAGACGGTTTCTGGTTGGACGGTAATTGGCTATGGGAGGACACCGCTTTCGCTTATACGGCCGTTCCGTCAAACACGGAATTTCCGGGACAAGAGCACTGAAACCCACAAGGGAATTCAGGCTATGGACGAGGCTTTGAGCGAACTTTCGCTTACCTGTAACCCTGAGGATGCCAACAGGGCCCTCTATCTTCTCTCGGCACCGGCAAGGGAAATGAATATGGACCTGGTAAAGGAACTCGGGGATTACCTGAGGGGGATTGCTCCGAAGGCGATAATACGCAGTGGGGACTATCCCAGACAGAAAGGGGTGCTGGATGTGACCGTGGTGCTCTCGGAGCTGGATACCTCGGCGAAAATAAAGAACTATTACTCTCTTTCAACCTCGGTAATTGCAGAGATACAGAGGAAGAGGGATGAGGTTAGCAACAAGCTCAAGGACATCGACGATGCTGCCAGGGATATTCCCTCGCTGCTTTAGGCAGTGATAGAAGGTGACAGAAAAAGATAAATACCTCTCTTCATACCGTGAGGAGAGGTATTTTTTAGTAAGGATATTTATTGTCATGGCTTATTCTTACTAGCCTTGGCAATGGAAAGCTGGCATAGGTTATAATAAATTCAGGAATGAATCCGCAGGTTTTTTATCGCAGGTGGAGACCTCAAACCCTTTCCGATGTGGTGGGGCAGGAACAGGTAACCCGTGTACTGCTCAACGCCCTGAAAAATCGGCGGGTAGCACACGCCTATCTTTTCTGTGGTCCAAGGGGTACCGGAAAAACCAGTACTGGCCGTATCATGGCCAAGGCAGTCAATTGCCTTACCACAGAAGGTCTCGGCGAGCCGTGTAATACGTGCTCGATGTGTCGGGCTATTTCGCAAAACAGGGCACTGGATGTTATTGAAATCGATGCCGCCAGCAATACCGGTGTAGAGAACATCAGGGATTTGCGTGAGCGGGCTAACTATACCCCCAATGAGGCACGGTATAAGGTATATATAATAGACGAAGTACATATGCTCAGTTCCAGCGCATCAAATGCGCTTTTAAAAACACTTGAGGAACCACCACCTCATGTAATTTTTATTCTGGCCACCACGGAAGCTCATAAGGTTATTCCCACTGTTTTGTCGCGCTGCCAGCATTTCGATTTTCGACGTATTGCTCAGGTGGATATTATGGCCAGG
>JAWOBD010000042.1:0-8694 GCA_046498175.1 Dehalococcoidales bacterium
GGCTTCTCATCTGGGCCTGTTTCTCGATATACCTACTACCGGCTGTGCCAAGTCACCATTATGCGGCAGATACGACAAGCCCGGCGACAAGCCCGGAGATTATAGTGAAATGGTGGATAAGGAAGAGACTATCGGAATAGCACTCCGTACCAGAACCGGAGCAAAGCCGATCTATATTTCCACCGGTCACATGATCAGCATAGAATCCGCCATGTACTGGATACTCAAGTGCTGCACGGGTTACCGTCTGCCACAACCTACCCGCCTGGCTCACCAGGCAGCCGGTGGAACAATGAAAACAGAAACAATTATGGTGGAATAATGCAGGATATAAGAAATAAGCTGGAGGATCTACAATCTAGAATATCAATGGCCATGGTGCACCTTTGACATAGTGAGCAAAGAGAAAGAAATTGCCAGTATGGAAGCAGATACCAACCGACCGGACTTCTGGAATGACCAGGTAAAAGCTCAGTCCGTTATGCGTCGGCTGGCAGCCAATAAGAAGCTTGTTGAACAATGGCGCAATCTGGAGAAAAAAACCAGTGACACGCTGGAACTGGTCTCGATAATGGCAGATGACAAGGATAGCAACCTGGAAGAAGAAGTACGTTCAGAAGTAGAGGAAATGGCCGTTTTACTGGATAAACTGGAACTCGAGCTAGCTTTAAGCGACGAATATGATTCAAGAAACGCCATACTGTCCATACATGCCGGAGCCGGCGGAACCGAATCCCAGGACTGGTCGGAGATACTGATGCGCATGTACCTGCGCTGGGCGGAAAGACGTGGTTACCAGGCTGAAATTCTGGACATGTCTCCCGGAGATGAGGCAGGTTTAAAAAATGCGATATTAGAAATTAGCGGAAGTTATGCCTGTGGCTACTTGAAATCAGAGCACGGTGTTCACCGGCTGGTACGCATCTCTCCCTATGATGCGGACCGGGCCCGACATACCTCGTTTGCCATGGTGGAGGTTATGCCGGAAGCCGAACCGGATGTCGATGCCAGCATAGAGCCGGAAGATATCAAGGTAGACGTTTTCCGCTCCAGCGGTCCAGGAGGACAACACATGCAAAAAACAAGCAGTGCCGTAAGGATGACCCATCTGCCTACCGGTATCGTTGCAACTTCACAGAGCGAACGATCCCAGTTCCAGAACAAGGAAATCGCCATGAAAATACTGCAGTCCCGTCTGCTGGAACTCGAACTCAAAAAGAGAGCCGAAGAGAGAGCCAGGCTGAAAGGAGAACATGTCTCCGCGGGCTGGGGGAACCAGATCAGAAGTTATGTACTGCATCCGTATCGGATGATAAAAGACCACAGAACCGGTTATCAGACCGGTAATACCGATGATGTCCTGGACGGTGGGCTGGACGAACTCATCACCGCCTACCTGCGGAAAAACATCGGGGGAGAAGACAATGATTAGGAAAATAGCCCTGTTGCTTCCGATGTTTCTCATGCTAACTTGTTTCCTTATCCCCCAACCGGTTCAAGCAGCAGATAAGTTGAGAGTATTAGACAGCTCCGCCGAGGTAAATTTCCCCGACCGCCTCACCTTCAAGCTCTCAGCGGAGAGCGATGTTGACATTACCGACATTCGGCTCTGCTATCGCATCGAACGGATAGATTTCGCCCGCGTAATAAGTGAGGCCTATATAGATTTTGTTCCTGATAACCGAATTTCCATTGATTGGTCGCTGGAAATGCGAAAAATAGGAGGCCTTCCTCCGGGCTCAAGCCTGGAATACTGGTGGAAGGTCAGAGATAGCGACGGGGAGATAATAACTACGCCACCTGCAAACATCGTCTTCGACGATAACCGCTACTCATGGCATAGCCTGACCGAAGGCGAGGTTACTCTATACTGGTACCAGGGTGATGAATACTTCGCCGAAGATCTGATGCAGGCAGCCCAGCAGGCACTGGAAAGGCTCAAACAGTATACCGCCACAGATCTCGAACAACCGGTAGAGCTTTTCATCTATGCCAGCTCCCGTGACCTGCAGGGCTCGATGATCTACCCCCAGGAATGGACGGGAGGAGTTGCTTTCACCCGTTATGGCATTATGGCCATCGGCATAGCTCCTGAAAATATAGAATGGGGGAAAAGGGCAATCGCCCACGAGTTAACCCACCTGGTCACTCACCAGATAACCCTCAATCCGTATAACGAAATACCGACCTGGCTCGACGAAGGACTGGCAGTGAGGAGCGAGGGGCCGCTATCGGAATCGCTCAGCACTTATCTGGATTATGCCATAGCAGAAGAGGATTTCATTTCCGTACAGAGCCTGTCCTCCCCATTTTCCGCTTATGCCGGTGAAGCCGCCCTTTCCTATGCAGAAAGCTATAGCCTGGTAGAATTCCTTATTGAGACATACGGAGAGGACAAAATGCACGAGCTACTCTTTACCTTCCGGGAAGGTAGTACCTACGACGGGGCTCTGAAAAAGGTTTATGGCTTTGGTATGGACGGCCTTGACAAGAGGTGGCAGGACTGGATCATGAATTCCGGTGAGCCGGAAGTAATATCAGATCAATTACCGCACCAGGACACCGTAGTTAAGCAATTAAGTGAGTGTGTGTAAAAACGCTTGAGAACGCTGGTTATTTGTACTTCGGTTCTGTTGGGAATGGTTTCTTCGTTATCTTCCTGTGACGGAGCAGGTATACGGCAGGATTACGATGCCACGCAGTCAGCACTGGAATCCGCCCAGGCTGAAATCGTGGAAATAAGGGAGGAAATGACGAAGCTACAGTCAGATTACAACGACCTGTATGAAGACTACGCCGACATCGAAAAGGATTATCAGAGCCTTCTGGGCAGCTACCAGGATTTATCGGAACGGTCAGGCCAGATGGGAGTTACCGGTATCGGCTGGGCGGAATTAAAGACGTTTCTGGAACAAGACAATACCGATAGATCGAAATATGTCGAGGGCATTTTTGACTGTAGCGGATTTGCCATAACACTGCGGGATAACGCCACCAGTTACGGAATCAGGTGCGCCTATGTAGAGGTTGAATTCCTGGTTGGCCAGGGACATGCCCTGAATGCCTTCGAAACAACGGATCACGGAACAGTATATGTCGATAGCACCGAAGCCGACCATATTGCCTTTGTAGAGATCGGAAAGCAATACGGAGTAATCGGCCTGGACAGTATCAAGACCAGGTTTATCGAATGCAGCGGCAGCCCCGATCGCTTCTGGGGGGACCTGGAATACACCACCTGCTCCGACCCCTTCAACTACAGCTACTACTCGGGATATCAGGCGAGAGTAAAATTCTACCGCGATACCATAGATTCCTACAACAAAGCTGTAGAGGGGTATAACAGCGGTAGCCACCAGTGGTCGTATCAGCAGTTAAGCAACTGGATGGAGAATATCGAGTCGCTGGCGGAAGACCTTGGTTCCGCATTCTACCAGACCGGCGACGAGGTCAATAATATCGAAAGCTACTGGAACGGCTAGATAATGTCAGGGGCAAATAGGTGCCGGGAAGGAAAGGGTAACTGGGATTGAATACTAAAAAAGGAATATTATCAATAGCCGGTATCGCCTTGGCGGTTATCACCGGTCTTCTCCTCAGCGGTTGCTGGCCAAGCCCATCCTCACCTGCAGAACCGACCATCCCAAGCAGCAATGGCGGAGTATTGACACTTTCCGGTACTGACCCTCTCACCCTTGACCCGGCCATTTCTGGTGATATGACCTCCCACCTGTACATCTCGCAGATATTCAGCGGTCTCTTACAACTTGATGATGACCTTAAACCGGTGGGCGATATCGCCCGCGAATGGCTGGTCAACGAAGCGGGCACTACCTATACCTTCTTCCTCCAGGAAGATGTAATATTTCATGACGGCGAAGCAGTGGAGGCCAGCGATTTCAAGTATTCATGGGAAAGGGCGTGCCGCCCTTCTACCGGTTCTCAAACCGCGGCAACCTATCTGGGTGATATTGTAGGAGTCGGCAAGATGATGGATGGAAGCGCTGACGAGATTTCAGGTATCAGAGTCGTCGATGACCATACTCTGGAAGTAACCATCGATTCACCCAAATCATATTTTCTGTCCAAGTTGACCTACCCCACCTCCTTTGTGGTCGACCGCGACAACGTTGCCTCGGGTAATGGGTGGTGGCACCATCCCAACGGTACCGGCCCATTCAAAATGGAAAGCTGGCAGGAAAACGAAAGAATTACTCTCGGCAGAAATGGGTCATATCACAGCCAACCGGCTGAACTGAGCCAGATCATATTCAAACTCTACAGCGGCGTACCGATAAACCTGTACGAGAAGGATGAAATCGATGTGGCCAGCGTTTCCACATCCTATATAGATAGAGCTACTGATGAAAAAGGCCCCTTCTACCAGGACCTGGAAATTTACCCCGAGCTCAGCTTTTTTTATATAGGTTTCAATACGGCAAAACCACCCTTCGACGATGTCCTTATCCGTCGTGCCTTCTCCCATGCCATCGATAAGGAAAGTCTTGCCTCCCTCGTTTTTCAAGACATGGTAGAGCCAGCCGCCGGAATACAACCACCTGGTATGCCCGGTTACAACAAAGACTTGAATGGGCTGGAATATGATATTGACCTAGCGCGGAAACTCATCGGCGATTCCGAGTACGGTAACGCGGCCAGTCTACCGCCAATTACCGTTACCACTTCCGGCCAGGGAGGAAATATTTCCCGTGACCTGGAAGCAATAGCTTACCAGTGGCAGCAAAATCTCGGCGTTGATGTAACTATCCGACAACTGGAACCAGAGCGTTTTCTCTATCACCTCGGCGGAGAAGCGGACGAGATGTTCTTCCTCGGCTGGATTGCTGACTACCCACACCCGCAGGATTTCCTTGACGTACTGTTCCATACCGGTTCCGATAATAACTATGGCGGATACAGCAATACAGAGGTTGATTCCCTGCTCAATATGGCCAACACGGAGATGGACTATGAAGCAAGCCTGGAGATGTATCAACAGGCAGAACAAATTCTGGTCGATGATGCCGCTTGCCTACCCCTGTGGTTCGGACAAAACTATATGCTGGTAAAACCCTATGTAAAGGGCTATGATTTGAATCCACTCGGTATGCCCTCGCTAGAGCATACCTCCATAGAATCACACTGATTGCCCGGCACCAAAACCTTGGGTACATTATAGAGAGGTTGACTCAATAGGGAGATTGTTGCTGGCGGAGGGGGTGGGATTCGAACCCACGGTCGCTTGCGCGACAACGGTTTTCAAGACCGTCACCATAGACCACTCGGACACCCCTCCTAGCTTCAGATTTTGTTAGATTTCCTTAACATAAATGGCATTTGCTACGAATTTGCTACTAATTTTTCATTTCCCGGCACATTCATTATGCCCCAGCCGCAAAACATCGTCAAATTGCTTAGCCGCTGCTTCTTGTAATCCAGAGGACACGTGAGAATAAACATCAAGCATGATTGCTATTGTGCTGTGCCCTAATCTTTCCTGAACTATACGGGGATGTACTCCTGCTTTAAGCATTAAAGACGCATGGCTATGTCTGGCATCATGCAGACGTGATGCCGATATACCACACTTTTTAGCTAAATTAGACCACGCCCTTATTATTGTATCGGGACGGATTGGAGAACCGTCACTTTTACTAAAAACAAGGTCGCTATCCCTTAACAGACTGCCATCCAAAATCCTTTCAGCTGTCATTTTCTCCCTATATTCTCGCAGTATTTGGATAGCAGATAGAGATAATGCTACCATCCGACGCCCCTTAGCACTCTTGGGCTGACGGAAAATATAAGAACCATCACGCAACCGATGTAGCGACCGTGATACGGATATTCTTCCTAATAACAAGTCAACATCTGACCATCGGAGTGCCAGCACTTCCGAACGCCGCAATCCGGTAAATAATATTATGTAATATGGATGGAAATAGGGTGTTTGTTTAGTTGCCTCAAGAAACGTCGGCATTTCACCTTCATTCATTATACTAATGTCAGATGGTTGGTATCGTGGTGTGTGCGCAGCATCAGCAGGATTACGCACAATCAACCCCCACTCCACAGCATTTTTTAATGCTCGGTGCAATAAAGCATGATGGTGACGGAGAGTAAGCGGTTTCAAACCTACTTGATTGTTCAGGCGGCCACTAGTTAGACAATCCGAACATTGTTCAACGTTCATTTAGACATCGAGCATATCATGAGGTTAGGTGGTTGGAGAGCCTGGATACAGTGGTGAGGTACACGAAGAGCGTGAGGTTTGAGGAGAGCTTGAGGGTGTGTTTAGGGGGAATGGAAAGATAGCTATATATTATAGTGTATTAGCGGCGTAAATGTGCTAATAAGCTTTTTGGGTTTCGGATGTACTACAATGCAAGTGCTTGCATTTTCAAAACATCGCGATTGGTCTATTTATTAGCTATGTGTAGATTTGCAATACAGCACAAGCAAGCTGCGGGGAATTTGGAGAATGGATAGCAGGAATGGCTTGTCCTTTTTACTGCTATATAAACATATAATGTTAAAGGGGATAACTTATAATAGGTGTATTGATTGAGGTAAGGTACAGGGACTACAATAGATTACATCAAAAAATGCTGTGACTGTTTTGAATAAGGAGGTGGAGTAATGGCTGTAGAAAAAGTGGGCGAAAAGTACAGATGTGATGTATGTGGTAATGAGGTCGTGGTGACTGAAGTAGGTGGCGGCACACTGGTATGCTGTGGTCAAAACATGAAGAAAATAGGATTAAAAACCCCGGACGTGATTAACCTGCCTGATTCTGACGGCTAGCGTACATGCTCAGTCTCTTACTAGTATAGCAAGAAGCACCACAACACAGGGCCACTGCATTTTCAACGCATGCTTGCAGAAAAATATGATGTAGTAATTCATTGTCTTTATAGTAGTTTAATACTATAACTTGGGTTCCTTTTGGGGTAGATCGTCTGGAATTTATTCAGAACCGGTCACCCTGACCCCAGAGTAGTCATTGCTTTTTATAAAACCTGAGATTTCCTCCGTTGAAATGGAAGGTAAGGCCGGATAATCGTTTGCCAGCCTCTTTAATTCCTGATTATATCTCAGAAAGACCCCGAAGTCTTTGGGGTACATCTCCTCGTTAACCCCCACAAAGGTGCCGTAATGGGTGGCCTTGTTTACCAGAGAGCGCCACCTCTCGATGGGAGCAAGCCCGATCGATTCAATACCGTTGGCGAAAAGCGTGAGATAGATATTATCATAATGGTTGCCTCTGTCAATATAGTCTTCAGCACTGTCTGCCGATCTCTCGGTATTGAATACCATCCAGAAGGGTACCAGCCCTTTAACCATGGTAAGAAACGGTTCCATTACAATAAAGGATTCAATGGAAAGGCTGTTGGCAGGTATACCGTTTGCACTGTACCATTGACTATAGAAATCAGCGACAACCGGGCTCAGTTGCTCAGGTTTATCGACAGCGATGCCCTGTACCCGGTAGCCATTACTGTTTGCCAGTTTGTTAATATCCTTCCTCAAATCGGGAAGAAAACCCCACTCTGCCTCCGGGCTACTTTCGTCCGGTGGAGGGGTATCCCAGTGGTCCCTCTTTACACCATACCGTTTCAAGAAAGCGCTTACTCTTTTGCTGCCATGGATATATTCGTCGGGATCGCATCCCCCGAAGCCACCATGCTGAAAGACATGGCGATCCGCTATCCGCGTGGTGGGCCATTCCAGACCACACTCCAGTAAAATAATATCCCCTCCCTTTTTGAGGTGCTTGCGTATAAATTCCCGGTATATTTTGCCGAGACGCAGTCGTTTTACCCGGAAATAGAGCATATGCTGTATCATCAGTCTGTCGTTATTGGCATCGTGCATGTGATGTAGCTGCAAATCCGGGTTCGCTTCAAGCAGCTTCCTTCCGGGCTCTCTGGCCCATTCCATGTGTTGTGCCACGTCGTCGGGATCCAGACCGGGGTGACGAACGGGAATCAAAAAGGTCTGGGGCAGCCACGGTATGCCCATGGCTGCACAAATATGAACGGCGGCACCATTCGAAGAACCAATCATAATAGCAGGATAGTCCCGTTCCGGATATTGGCTTACCATCCATCGGGAAACAGCCTCGGCGTCCACTTCAGCCAGCGAATCCACCTTGGCTGCCTCCAGCGCACCTGCCCAACTGTATACGGAAAGACGAGGTCCGTCACGCAGTAAGGCATCCATTAATGTCGGCAACGGCCGAATATCCGGCATTATACCCAGGCCCGGAAAATCAACCCCTCTTAGTACCCTTCCCAGTGACATCGCCATGGCCGATGCCGAATCAAAACGCGCCAGGTATGGCGGCGCCTTCATGCTATTGCCCTCTCTCCCTTTATGAAGGAGGTAATTAGCCGGGACAATTTTCCCGGCTCGTACATAACCAGGGAATGGGTAGCGCCGGGCACACATACAAGCTGGCTGTCGGGTAGCCTGCTGGCCACCTCTTCAGCCCAGTAATGCGGTACGAAAGCGTCGCGGGAGCCGTAGGCAACCAGGGTTGGCATTTCCATCAGGGGTAACTTGGCTTCGATAGCATCATCCAGCGCGTACTGAAAGGTCTTTAATGCCCTCTTTATTCCCGCCCTGTAATAGTCCTTTATCATCATAATCGGCCTGGGCTCGTGCAGCATATTTATCATCCACTGTTTCAGC
>JAWOBD010000048.1:0-23016 GCA_046498175.1 Dehalococcoidales bacterium
ACCGGTATCCTGATGGCGCGCAGCGACCGGGTGGAATCGATAATAAGGCCGGTACTGGATGCCATGCAGACCATGCCCAGTTTCGTCTACCTGGTGCCGGCTCTGATGTTCTTTGGACTGGGCAAGGTACCCGCCGTTTTTGCCACCGTCATCTACTCCATGCCACCGGTCATCCGCCTAACCAACGTGGGAATACGGCAGGTATCCAAGGATGTGGTGGAGGCAGCCAGGGCCTTCGGTTCAAGCTGGCGGCAGGTGCTATTCGAGGTACAGCTACCGCTGGCCGTTCCATCGATTATGGTGGGCATCAACCAGACCACCATGATGGCACTGGCGATGGTGGTAATTGCCTCGATGATTGGTGCCCGCGGCCTGGGTCTCGAGGTACTGATATCCATCAACCGTATCGAGGTCGGACGCGGTGCCGAAGCTGGCCTTTCCATCGTGCTGATTGCCATCATTATCGACCGCATCAGCCACGCCATTGCCTCAAGACAGGATTACACAGCCAAAACCAAGGCCGAATAAGAGACCTGAATATATCAGCGTTAAATAGAATATGGCGGCGAGAACCGGTTGTTGCCCATCTAATCGATGGTGACGGAAAGTTCGAGCCGCCATATTTCGCTATCATTGCTTTCTGACGGATAGCCACTCTGGATGGTTACCCGGCCCGTTCCCTCTTCTACAGCCCGGAAGATCCATACTTCCTGCCCCGGCGCACCACCCAGTGGTATCATGACAGATTTATGGCCGGTCTGTGCCATGAGCGAATCGTCACTGATCGCCGCTTTTTCAGGCCATTTCCAGGCGGAGGAAGGGTTACCGCACAGGCTGATTTTGAACGAACTACCGGCCGGCACCACCATTTCCCTGACCACCACGTTTTCCCGGTAGAAATCGTCGCATGAGACCCTGACTACAGCTTCATTCCGCGAGCAAGCGGGCAAAAGCAGGCTGGTAGCCAAGATAGCCGAAGCCAGTATCAATACCTTTTTCCGAACCGCCCGCCTTTCGTTATTCATTTCTCGACAAAGACCTCTTCTGGCAGCAATAACAGAGATATGTAGCAAAGCCGTCATCAGGACATTAAAAGGCCTGCTTAGCAGTCATGGAACCATGATGATCTTTTCGGCAAATCCTGTGGTGCCGGAAGTCGGACTCGAACCGACACGGGGATTGCTCCCCAACAGTTTTTGAGACTGTCGCGTCTACCTCTTCCGCCATTCCGGCAAAAGCGGAAGACGAGATTCGAACTCGCGACCCTCTCCTTGGCAAGGAGATGCTCTACCGCTGAGCCACTTCCGCCTGTAACCTGATGGTGCCGAGGCTCAGAATCGAACTGAGGACACACGGATTTTCAGTCCGTTGCTCTACCAACTGAGCTACCTCGGCACAGGTGTAATTGTAACCGCTGGAGGCAGAAATTTCAACCTCAGGTATTGACAGAAACCAGGTTTGAGTCTATGATATTATGGCACCGCAATAGAGAAAGGGGTATGCCTCCTTCTTGAGAGCAGGTAGTTTTTGGCATCAGGAGGTCTCAAATGGTCCCACCGGAAGAACAAGAACCAAAGGATCCGGATACACAAATGAAGCAGAACAAGGCAGGAATGCTTTGCTATGCCGGTTTCTGGGTAACGGGTATAATCTTTCTCATCATCGAGAAGAAAAACAAGCTGGTGCGCTTCCATGCCATGCAGTCACTGGTAACCTTCGGCATACTGAACATTATATGGGGTATCGCCAACACCTTCCGCTGGGCTGCCTGGACATTTACCGGCGGATTCGGCTTCTCCTACGCCCAGTGGCTTGCCGGCTCGATCGTATTCGGCATTTTCTTCGCCATCTGGTGGATACTTTGGGCAATCCTACTGTACCGCACCTACAAGGGCAGGATGTACCGGGTGCCCTGGTTTGGCAATATAGCCGAGAAATGCCTCAACAAGCTGGATGCAAAAAAGTAGTTCCTGACTTGGTGTAACTGCAAGAAACAGCGAATTCCTTGACAGGAATATCGGTTGTTGATTATACTTTTCCTGCTATAATTGAATGGCCATCGACCGTAATGGCGGTGAGCCAGTTGGGTGAATTAACATATTCTGGTGGTCGCTTGGATCTGTTATGACCGGGACGGCAAATTGTAAAGGATTTTGATCAGTAATGCCTTCTCTGTTATCTGGCAGAGGAGGCATTAGTACTTTATAAGGGGTACAGATAGTTATGGTCAAGCTTGGCTTTATCGGGGCAGGCACGGTCGGTACCGCTCTGGCCATCCGGTTAAGGGAGAAGGGTTACCCGGTGGTAGCCGCAGCCAGCCGGAGCCGGTCTTCGGCAGAAAAGCTGGCACAGAGGGTAACCGGATGCACTGCGGTCGGAAGGAGCCAGGATGTGGCTGACTCCGCCGAGCTCGTCTTCATTACCACCCCGGATAATGCCATCGCCTCGGTTGCCGGGGAAGTAAAATGGCACCCGGGACAGGGGGTGGTCCACTGTTGCGGAGCCGAGTCAACCTCAGTTCTCGAAGCCGCCCGGAAATCAGGCGCGCGCGCCGGCGCCTTTCACCCCCTGCAGACCTTCGCTAGCGTGGAAAAGGCCCTCGAAAATATCCCCGGATCTACCATTGCCATCGAGGCCGATGCAGAACTGCTGGAAACACTGAAGGATATCGCCGGAGACCTGGAAGGCCACTGGATTGAACTGAAGGCAGAGCACCGCGCCGTGTATCATGCCTCCGCCGTAATCGCCTGTAATTACCTGGTAACCCTGGAGAAACTCGCCACCGATATCTGGCATACCTTCGGTATCCCGAGGCAGCAGGCCGTGCAGGCGCTGTTACCGTTGATAAAAGGCACCATCCGCAATATCGAAAACGTGGGCATTCCCGATTGCCTTACCGGCCCAATCGCCCGGGGGGACGTAGCCACGGTAAAAAAACACCTCGAGGAACTCGAACGGTCATCCCCGGAACTGACTTCCACCTACCGGGAACTGGGCCTGAAGACCATACCGATAGCCCGTGACAAAGGCAGGATAGATGAAGACAGCGCCGGGGAGCTGGAGGCTGTACTTTCCGGATATTGGGCATTGAGAGGAGAAACATCGAAATGAGAAGGATGCTCAAGAGCAAAATCCACCGCGCCCGGGTTAACGGGCTGGATATCGAATACGAGGGGAGTATCACCATCGATAAAAGGCTGATGCAAGCCGCCGACATCCTACCCTACGAGCAGGTAGAGGTACTGAACCTCCATAACGGCGCCCGGTTCAATACCTACGCCATCCAGGGAGAAGGAGAAGGGGAAATCTGCCTGAACGGCGCCGCGGCGAGGCTGGCTGCCAAAGGCGATACCATTATCATCCTGGCCTACTGCTACCTCTCTGATGATGATGCGCTCAACCTTATGCCCAACCTGGTATCGGTCAACGAAAAAAATGTCATCGTGGCGAACAGGCAACCGGTGCCCCCGTTTCTTTTCTAGTCAGCGGTGTATACATCCGGTCGAATAAATGAAAGGAAAAGACAGCCAATGAGGATTTCGATCAACGAAATAAGGGATATGAAGCAGAAAGGTGAGAAAATCGTAATGCTTACCGCATACGATTATGCCACCGCCGGCATCATCGATGATGCCGGCGTACCCCTAATCCTGGTCGGTGACAGCCTGGGCATGGTGGTGCTGGGCTATCAGTCAACAATACCGGTTACCATGGAGGAAATGCTGCACCATACCAGGGCCGTGGTCAGGGGAACAAGCCGCACAGTGGTAGTCGGTGACATGCCCTTTATGACCTATGCCAACATCTCCGATGCCCAGCGCAACGCCGCCCGCTTCATCCAGGAAGCGGGCGCACAGACGGTCAAGCTCGAGGGTGGCGCCAACATGGCTGAGACGGTAAACAAAATCGTGTCCTGCGGGATACCGGTTATGGGGCATATCGGTCTCACCCCGCAATCGATAAACCAGCTGGGAGGGTTCAAGGTGCAGGGTAAAAGCGACGAGGCAGCCGCCAGGCTGCTCGAAGACGCCCGTTCCCTGGAACAGGCAGGGGCTTTCGCCATTGTCCTGGAAACAGTCCCCGCTCAGCTTGCCGCCCTGATTACCCGCTCTATCAGCATCCCCACCATCGGCATCGGTGCCGGTGCCGAATGCGACGGACAGGTTCAGGTTATCAGTGATATACTGGGGCTCTACACCGATTTCGTACCCAAGCACGCAAAGCAGTACGCCAGGCTAGCCGAGGCAAGCCGGGCTGCCATCGCCCAGTATGCCAGCGAGGTACAGGACGGCACCTTTCCCACCGAGCAGAACAGTTTCTCTATGGATGAGAAAATACTGGAACGGCTCTCCAAATAACGTCCCGACAAGCACAGGCAAGATAGATAAAATCAGGTATTTTATCGTACGGTGAGCACATTATGGATATCGCTCCGGTAAAGGTAGTTGCGACGATACCCGAGATGAGGCAACGCAGAGAAATGCTCCCCGAGCCAGTAGGCTTTGTCCCTACCATGGGCTACCTTCACGAAGGACACCTCGCCCTGGTCCGGGAAGCCAGGGCGAGCAATAGCTCGGTGGTGGTCAGCATTTTCGTTAATCCCGCGCAGTTCGGGCCGCAGGAAGACTTCGCCAATTACCCGCGCGATACGGATCGAGACCTGGCCCTGCTGGCCGGGGAAAAGGCAGATATCATCTTCATCCCCTCTGCCGGTGAGATGTACCCCGACAGGTATGGCTTCTATATCGACGGAGGCCCGGTAACCGAACGACTGGAGGGTACCTGCCGTCCCGGTCACTTCAGGGGTGTCAATACCATCGTTGGCAAGCTATTCAATATCGTCAAACCCACCCGGGCCTACTTCGGGCAGAAAGACGCCCAGCAAGCGGTAGTTATCCGGAAAATGGTAGCCGACCTCAACATGGATGTGGAGATCGTTACCTCACCTACGGTACGTGAAGAGGACGGGCTGGCTATGAGCAGCCGCAATGCCTACCTCAACCAAGAAGAGCGCAGAACAGCAACGGTACTCTACCGGGCCCTGTGCCTGGCCGAGCAGCACTGGCAATCAGGGGAAGAGAAAGCCGGTCGGGTCCGGCAAAAAATGACGGAACTGATTGAAGCCGAGCCCCTGGCCAGCATAGATTACGTTTCCATAGCCGATACGGATACCCTGGAGGAAATGGAAGCTATCAGGCCGCCGGCGCTGGTATCACTGGCGGTGAGAATCGGAAAGACCAGGCTCATCGACAATATTGTAATAGGTTGACCCAGCCTTCCTGCCAGCGCCAACACCTTGCCAGAGACAGGTTACGCTAAACCCGGCGACCCGACCTGGAAGGAATCTGCTGCTTGAGTACGTGGTCACCGATATTCACACCAAGTAAACCCGCGATTACACGGCACTTCGCCTTGAGCAGGAAAAATATATTGCCCTCTTCCAGGCTCATGGACTCGTAATTACCCTGTCCCTTGGAGATAATCATATCGGCAGAACGGTAGAGCTCAAGTACCTCCGAGGAACACTGAGCAAGAACGGTGGCGGGCGCATCGGAGCCACTGGTAACAATACAGGTCTCCTTATCCAGGCCAACATAACGGGCATCCTCGATAGTGGCATCGTTTATTATCGGGCTCTCCCTGACAACGAAGTCGATACGAACATCACCTGCCGCGCGCTTGATTTCCTCAACCAGTATCCGGTCAAATACAATCTCGCCGGCATTATCACCCAGGTAGAGAATGTGCCGGGCTCCGGCAACACTTTTGTGGAAAGCATCGTAATCATCAATGCTCAGGCGGGCATCCAGTGCAGACGATACTATGGAGTCGATATCGGCATAGCTCGATGTCGGGCCCAGGTCGATGGAATTGCCGCCGATGGCCAGCTTAACAGCGTCAAGCAGCGGCCTGTCAGAACCGGCAACCTTCACTTTCAACCCGGGATAGAGTTCCAGGGCCCGGTCATTCGCTCTTCTCTTTTCTTCACGGTAGGGGTCACTGCTACCGGTAATCCGATAGGTGAGCCGGTAAACCTGCTGGGCAATCTCCGGAGGAGTAACATCGAGAGGAAGCTCAGGTACCAGGCAGGCTACCTCGTTGAGCACCCTCCGCTGAATTTCAACATCGTCCGTAATAACCCTGGCTGCCCCGAGGGCCTGCCTCAGGAAGCAGGGTATGCAGTCAAGATAGGTTCGCAATAGTTTTAGCTCCGTTTGTAGAAAATAGATGGCACATTTCAGTCATCGTCCGCCAGTATTTCCCGCAAGGCGGACAGGAAAGTGTCATTTTCCTCACCGGTTCCAATTGATACCCGTATGTATTGAGATGAGAACTGCCGGCTCGGGTCGAATACCAGCACGCCCCGATCTTTCAGCTTACGGGCCGTATTGGCCCTGCCGGTACGCATAAGAAGGAAATTGGTATGGCTGGGATATACCTCTGCCCCAATTGCGGAGGCCCTTTTAGCTACCCTTTCTCTCTCCTGAGCAATGCACGCTACATTATTTTTCATATATTCCGGATCATTCAGGGCAGCTATGGCAGCACAGGCACTCGGCGTGGTCGGTCTGAGAGCGACCTCGAGGCTGGATAGACCTTTGAGAACCGCCTGTCCGGCAGCCATGTAGCCTATCTTCAACCCGGCCAGGGCAAAGGCCTTGCTCATGGTGCGGGCAACTATAAGGTTATCGAAATCCTCAACCATGTCCATAACGCTGAAGCCGGCAAACTCGCAATAGCTCTCGTCAACCAGCAGCGAACCGCCCACACGTTCGCAGAGCATGGCGGTTGATTCTCTATCGAGGAGCAGCCGCCCGGTAGGGTTATTGGGGGTGTCTATTACCACCAGGGCGGCATCTTTCGCCGCCTCAGCGAGGAGCTCAAGGGGCAAGCCGAAGGAAGTACCGGTCAGCCTTATCTTGAGTACCTTTGTTCCCAGGGATTCGGCAACCCGGGTAATAATAAAGAAGGTGGGATCGACAATGATAATCTCTCCCCGCCGGGAGAAAAGCTGGAGTAGCTGACCCAGCAGTATCTCTACCCCGGAGGTGACCAGAATCGAACCTTCTTCCGCACCGCAGTATCCTGAGAGCGCCCTCTTTAAATCTCCAATTTCGCCCGCCGTGGCATAGCGGTTTACTCCCATAAGTCCCCTCTGCGCGGCTGTTATCACCGCCGCGGGAGGAGGATAGGAAAGCTCATTACGGCTAAGGTTAATCACTTGGCTCAACGCAGATAACCTCTAAGCAACCTCGATAAGTACCTCCTCGTTGTAGTGAGTTACCACCCTCATAAAGCCCCTGAGCTTTCCGTCTACCTCGCTATCGTTGGTATCTACCCTGAGGCAAAGCACTCCCTTCATCTTATCCCTCGTGGCCACCACAACGATATCATCCCGTCTCACCCGCTTCAGCACGGCAGGAGAGAATTCCTGGTTCCCCCTGCCGAAGATAAAGGCATTACCGCCGATAGGAGAAATGATTATCTTCACCCTGGGATAATGTCCGATCAACTCGAGCATCTTTTTTTCATTGAGGTTATCCGCTACCAGCCGGTGATTATAAATGGCATCCACCCCGAGCAGCGTTTTCTCAAGGCCAAGCATCTTCGCTATCGCAGCAGTGGTGGTACCGGCACCGAGCAGATACAGTACTTCTTCCTCCATATCCTCTATAATATAGCGGGCTATCTCTGCCTGGTTCTCCTGTGACGACTCGTTTGATACGGTGGCCTCTTTGCCAGACTGTACCAGGCCGGTTACTTCCGGGACCCTGAGGTAACCATAGAGCCTGCTATCCAGCCTCCCCTGGCGGTAGGCCTCCTCGTCGATATCCAGCACCTCTTTTTCCGATACACCAGTATCGCCTTCGAGGAAGGAGTCGACTATTTCGGCCGCAGCCACGGCATTGACGGCGAAAACGGAGCCGAACATCTTCACTCCCGAAGGAACACCGATTACCGGTGTTTTCATACCCACAGCATCACAGATATCACGGGCTGTACCATCACCGCCGACAAACACTATCAGGTCGGCTTCGTCGCTCATCTCCCGGCCAATACGCCTGGTATCATCTGCGGTAACGGTCTCTCCGTCAATTGAAGACAGCACCCGGTATTCGATGCCGCTATCACGGGCAACATCCTCTCCCATCTTTCCCGGGCCAGCGAGGAGCATAAATCCGTGTCTATGCTTGAGATTGGACAGAAAAGCGGCAGCCCGCAAAGGAGTGACCGGGCTGGCACCCATTTCGATTGCCTTGCTGTACATCTCACCGTCGGTACCCTTTAGCCCAACACTACCCCCCATACCGGCTACCGGATTTACAATAAGGCCTACCTTCTTCACCGTATCTTCCTTATCTCCCTCTCCCCGCCTTCTTTCCGGCTATTTGACCGCCCTGGCTCTATCGGGAAGCTTGCGCATATAGAATTTTTTACCCTGAAACTCCAGCTCTATCAGCTTCCCATCATCAATCAGCCCCTGCACCACCGTCCAGCCCTCGCCGGCCCTGGCCAGAAACTGGGCCACGGCCTCCTCCCGCATCGGGTGCACCGAGGTAATGCCGAGCAGGTCATCCGGCACATTACCGGTGGAAGCAAAGGCATTACCCTCGTAGCCAATCAGGTACTCCACTTTTTTCATCCTGGCAGAGAAAACCTGGTATGCCATATTTATCGCCGATTCAGAGGCTGCCCTTATATCTCGCCTCGCCGGTGGACGGGTCGGTATGGCAATATATGCCCTGGACGGATTCAAACGGCTCAGGAAACCGGCTATTTCTTCCACTTCACGGCTTCCATCATTGAAGCCCTCGATAAGCATCGTTTCCGTGGTCAACTCCCCACTGAAGCTTTCGGCAAACTTCTGCATCCCATCAAGTATGGCACCGAGATCCAGGGATTTATGGGGACGGTCGATACGGCGCCAGAGTTCCCTGTTTACCGCATCAACCTTAAGGGAAACCCAGTCAGCCCTGCCCAGTACATCCCTGACGTTTTCACACCAGATAAGAGAGCCGTTGGTGATGATGGCAATCCTGATACCCAGTGTCCTTATCAGCTCGATCTCTCTGCCCAGGTTTATATCGAGGGTGGGTTCACCATCGGGAACAAAGGAAAGATAATCTATCTCTTCGCCCCTTGCCCTTACCTTTTTTACCTGTTCGGTAACCGCTCCGGCAACCTTCTCCGGCTCATAAAAGGCAGTCCTGTCCACCTGCATATTGATGGTCTTTCCTAGCTGACAGTAGATGCAGGCATAGGTACATATCTTCGGCGGAATATTGTTTATACCCAAGCTACGCCCCAGCCTGCGTGAAGGTACCGGCCCGTAACTGATAGAATTCACTGCTCTCCTCCTTTCTCTCCCCTCCGCAGGGAAATATCGAGGCTTTCGACCTTCCCTACCCCTTTCAGAGAAGAGACCATTCCCAAGAGAGTTCTGGTAATAAAACCCCTGGGAAAACTGCTAAGTTCGACAGGAATACCGTTAATATAGAGCGAAACCCGCTCCTTTCCTGGAATTATGAAACCCTTTTCGAGGAGATCAGCGATACCCTTTATATCATCAGTTTGGAAATGCCTTACCCCTCCACTCTCCTGTTTATCGCTTACCACGGCAATAAGCTTGCTGAGATTGGCCGGAGGAGAGCCGAGTTCGCTGCGGTGCACCATTATCTTGGGGGCATTGTCCCTCTTGAATCCCTCGGTGATAACCAGGTCATAGTCCTCACCGATGAGACGCGCGACCTCGGCAACCCTGGCTAGCTCCAACGAAGGCTTGATTAACAAGACCCTGCCGGGTGAACTGATCACAGCAGCCTGGCTGCCCGCCTCGAAATGGCGCCAGCTATCCTTACCCGGTTCATCGAACTCGACATCATCGGGGGTATGCTTGATGGTGGCGATGCGAAAACCCCTGCCGGCAAGCTCGGAAAGGAGCTTCTCGATCAGGGTTGTCTTGCCGGATGCCGACCTGCCCACTACGGATACCACGGGAGGCATTCTTTTTATTCTCCCCTTTCGCAGTTTCTGTTGTAGAGCGCTCTCAATGCGCTACTGGACAACTTTCATAGCTTCAGCCACGGTTCTCTTCCCACAGCCAGACGGGTGGCCATACTGGCGCCTGTAATAACAGCGCTTCAGCCATCGGTCTCGAAGCTGGCCCGGGCCAGCACACCGTCGCTGACCCTGAGTCATATGACCATGGTATCCCCTCAGAAGTCGGTTATTTCTCCAAACGCGTCGGCGCCGGCAATTTCCCCCACTTTTCCAGGACACAGAGCATGGTCCACCACCTCAGGAGTGTAGGCTGCTTTCAAGTTCTCCTCGATTATTACCGCGCAATATTCCGGTTCCAAGCCCGTCATATCACTGTCACTTCGCCTTTTCTGCACCAGGCAGATTCATCGCACTGGCAAGCTTTGCAGTCATGCTATCAAAGGCATCCGATCTGTAGCGCTCGATATTTCCCTCGTCGCACAGCCGGGCCAGTTCCGGGTCAATGGGAAGCGTCCCCAGTAGCGGTGCTTCCGCCGCCTGTGCCATCTCCTCACCCTTGCTCCTGCCAAAAAGCTCAATCTTCTTATCTATCTCCGGTACGTATAGATAGCTCATGTTCTCCACCACGCCCAATATGGGTTTATCCATCTTCCTGGCCATACCAACCGCTTTCTTAACTATCATGTTGGTAAGGTCCTGGGGCGTTGAGACGATAATCACCCCCGACACCGGCAGGATTTGCATTACGGTGAGTGGCGCATCCGCAGTCCCTGGTGGTAGGTCCACCACCAGATAGTCCAGTTTCCCCCAGACTACTTCCTCCCAGAACTGGGTAATGGCCTTGGAAATAAGGGGCCCGCGCCAGATAACCGCATCTTCTTCCTGGTCAAGGATGAGATTAAAGGAAATCATCTCTATCCCCGAGCGGGAGATAACCGGCATAATTCCGGTATTGCTGCCCACAGGCTTTTCCCGGACGCCCAGCATTTTGGGAATGCTGGGTCCGGTTATATCGGCATCAAGGATGCCCACCCCGTAACCCTGCCTTTTAAGGGCTACAGCAGTCAGGCTAGCTACCAGCGATTTACCCACACCACCCTTACCACTCATTACCGCGATTACCGCTCCAATATCATTGACCTCGGTTACCTTGACGTCAATAAAGGTCACCTCCGCGGTTATATCGCCTTTCAAACCGGCAACAGCATCCTTTATTTTACTCCTGAGCCAGTCCTGTACACCCTCACTCAGGCCTGAGGAGGCCAGAGTAACGCTTGTCTTGTCCTCATCCACAGCAACATCTCTCAACAGGTTCATATCCTTAAGACTACGCTTGACCCCCGGTACCAGTATCTCCCCGATACTCTTCCTTACCTGCTCCTCAGTAACCATCACAATCTCCCCTCATTATTCTTATCTGCCCCATTGCACACCAGGATCATAATACCCCTCAATGGTCGCAGATATCTTCGCCAATTTTCAGTTCCCCGGCCAGATAATCCATCACCGCCTTTTCCGGTTCCGTCTGCATCACGTTAATTACTACCTTGATTCCGCTCCGTTCAAATAGACCCTGTGCACGGGAACCCATACCACCGGCGATAACCACGGTAACCCCCTCTTCTGCCAGCCATGCAGGTAACAAACCGGGCTCATGCCCGGGCGAGGTTACCATCTCCTTTTTTATAATCTCCCCCCGTCCCTCGTCGATATCAATAAAAGCAAAATGCTCACAGTGACCAAAGTGCTGAGCAAGCAGACCACCGGTTACCGGTACGGCACATCTCATATATTGCTTCCTCCTGTGCATATCAATACTATACCAGCAAAGAATAACTGCCGGCAAAGGCCTATCTCCCTCGCCAGTACGTCATCCAATAGACCGGCCAGCTTCAGTCCGCCTCCGGCCCGGAGGCAGATAAAGACACCAGAGAATTTTCTCTGCGGTAAATTCTCTGCTTGACTATCCCCTCGTCATCCGGGCTCCGCACTTGGGGCAGCTGATATCGTAGCACGGGGTACCCCGCTGATGATCAACCTTGGCTCCGCAGGCAGGGCAAACACATTTGCCACTGGGGCCAGCACCGGGGCGGTTGCCACCCATCCTGCCGGCACCCTGCCCACCACGTCCGATTCCTCTTCCTGTCATCGGTCCAGAACCTCCGGGCGGCCCTGTTCTATCTCCTCTAGGCATAACCACACCTCCAATAATTTGCTGTACCTGATTGACAAATTCTCAGGCAGCGCACTACATATTCTCCATCTCTTCTATGGAACGCTGGATACTGGATAGCTGCTCCGAAAGCAGCTTCAGCTTTTCTTTCAGATCCTTCAACTCCTGGGTCGTATCATTCCGCTGCGAGGCCACAGATTCACCTGCCGATGCACTACTGGCTCTCATCCCTCTCCCCATACCGCGTCCCATGCCTCTGCCAGCCCCGGCTCCCATACCGAAATGCGCGTCTACCGTGGGCTGACCAGTATGCTGATACTTACCGGAATTATAGGCATCGACAGCATCGCTGACCTTGCCACTTACTCCCGTCAAAATACCTATCCCCGCAGCAGAAAGCACCTGGTAGGCATTGGGGCCACAGTTACCGGTAAGCGCCGCACTTACCCCTTTACCCGCAATCGCCTGAGCACTGGAAATACCAGCACCGCCGGATGCCATGATAGCAGGATTCTCCATCGCTTCGAACTGCTTTGTTTCCGGGTCGACGATAACAAAATAGGGACAGCGCCCAAAACGGGGGTCAACTTCAGCATCGAGACCGGGGGCACTGGCTGATATAGCTATCTTCATTACTTGCTTCTCCTCCCTTTCTTATGTTTTGTTCAAATGTAAAAGGTAAACACCGTTATTTCCGTTTCAGGTAATCTTTCCTGAAATACTCTATTCGACACCTGCTTCTCCCACCCTCTTCCCCTGATAAGAATAGCTCTTCCTCGATGGTTGCATGGCTATTATATTTGGCGATTCACAGGTAGGACATAGCCGGGGAGGTTTCTCCACCATATCTTGAAAAGTAACGTCCCACTGGTGCCCATTTATGCAGTAGAAGCGGCGCACCTCCATCTCGAAGACACCGCCTTCAATACGTATCGCCTTTCCGTTAAGCAGAGCATCGGCCAGCTTGCTGCGTGCTGCCGCCAGCACCCGGTGGAAGGTGGGCCGGGAAATATTCATCCGCCGAGCACAGTCCGTCTGTTCCAGACCCTCCAAGTCCTTCAACCTTATCGCCTCCGCCTCTTCAACGGAAAGACATACCTCCTTCAAGAGACGATAGGGTATTCCCACCGGTTTGAAAAAGGTGACCTCCGGTATAGAAGCGACACAGCGAAACTTCGGTATCCTGCCCAATAATATTCCTGAGATCCTATACTATTTTACTCATGTTCAGAATTGATTTTATTTGAACTTATGTCCATTAAATGGTATCATAGCGTTTAAAGTAGTGTCAAGAACGTGCTAAAATATCCCGTCACAAGGTTGCTGGAGGAAATCGACATTATGGCGATAGGGGAAAATGTCAGAATGATCCTGGAGGAGCTTCCCGACGGAGTAACACTGGTAGCCGCGGCCAAGACCCGTACCCCGGAAGAGATAATCGAGGCTATCAATGCAGGAATAACAATTATCGGCGAAAATTACATCCAGGAAGCAGAGCGTGCCTACCAGGTAATTGGTAATCGGGTAAAATGGCATTTTATAGGCTCCCTTCAGAAGAACAAGGTAAGCAAGGCAGTAAAAATATTTGACATGATAGAGACCATCGATTCACCCGATATAGCCATGGAGATAGACCGGAGATGCGTCCAAATCGGGAAGTCAATGCCGGTTCTCATCGAGGTAAACAGCGGCAGGGAAAGACAGAAAACAGGTATTTTCCCCGACAACCTTGAGGATATGATAAGAGAAGTATCCAACTGCCGTAACGTCAGTGTAATGGGGCTGATGACGATGGGTCCAATGGAGGGAAACCCGGAAGACTCTCGCCCCTTCTTCAGGGAAACAAAGAATCTCTTTGACGAAATCAAGAGACTGGATATTCCCGGCATAGAGATGCATTACCTCTCCATGGGGATGACCAATTCCTACCGGGTTGCACTCGAGGAAGGCGCCAATATAGTGAGAATAGGTACAAGGATATTCGGGGAACGAAACTTGTGATGGCCATTTATCACTCATCCGGCCAACTATAAACTAAATCCTAAATAAACTGCGGGAGGGAAAAATGATCTGCATGAGCACCGGTGAGGTTGCGGCAACCCATGTGAAAGAGATAGAGTACCAGGGTAACATCTACCCCGTTAAGAAAGTACAGGTAAGATGGCTGACTCATAAGGACCTCGGCGGCGAGGAATATCAGCACAATCACGCTCTGCGTCACTTCACCATCGGGCCGAAGGGAGAAATTCCCATGCACAGCCACAAATACACGCAGATAATGTATCTGGTAAGCGGTAACGCAATCTGCTGTGCTGTGGACAAGGATGGCACTGTTGAGGAAAAAGAGGTGAAACCGGGGGATTTCGCATATACCTATTCCTTCGAACCCCACGCCATCAAGAACCCCAGCGAAACCGAGCCCGTAGTCTTTCTCTGCTGTATCGATTGCGTCGATGATAAGAGGAATTGCACTTCCCCGGCCTGAGCATCAGTAAAACAACTGCCTGAACCGCTGCTTATGCCGGCCACCACAGGCCCCCCCCAAGTCTATGCCAGTTTCAGAGACCTGAGGCCGTCAACTATGTCATTGAGGTCTTCGAAAGGGGTGAAGTCAACGCCGTTTTTCTTAAAGTAGGCGAGCAGGTCACCGGTAGCAAAGCAGTGATATGCCTGCTTGGCCGGCCCGGCATCGGAAATACCGTTACCGGCATATATCACACTGTACCCCTCTTGCTGAAACAACGTTAGGTAGGCATCCTTGAATCTATCCTCTATTATGGTTCCTTCCGGCCCGATGTAGCGTGCCTCAACAGCGCCACCAACAAACCTGGTCGTTGCTGAGAATACCCTGACATCCTCCATTCCGATATCCTGAAGGATCGCCCTGATGTAGAAATCCAGACCATTTGATACGATGGCGAATTCCACATTATTGTCCTGACAGAAGGCGACCAGGTCCCGGAAACCAGGCCTCAATCTGGCTTTTTTTCTCACCAGGTCAAGCAGGATTTCTCTATCCTCTCGGACAGTGGCAAAAGCCAGAGTATTGAAACGCCCCACCGATATCTTGCCATCCTTGTAATCCTGAAACATCCGCCGCCACCCTCTATCGCCATAGGCGTCCAAAATCAGGAAGCTCACGTCTTCAGTGGTAATGGTACCGTCGAAATCGCACTGCAAAAGGGTCTTCATGGTAGCAATTTTCCTTCCGGTATTCAGGGCCGGAATATGAAAGACAAACGTGGTTGGGGGAACTGGTGATTATGTCAATACCCGTGTCTCACATCCCCCCGGCATCGGATTCGGGTACCACACGGTACAGCTTATCCACACTCTCGACACGGTCGATATAGAGCTTCCCATCGAGGTGGTCGATTTCATGCTCCAGGGCCTGTGCCATCAGCCCCTCGCCCTTAATCCTGATTGCCTTTCCCTGCCTGTCCAGGCCCTTGACCGTAACCGAAAGCGAGCGCTTTATCTCACCGCTATAGCCTGGAACACTCAGGCAGGCCTCGGTGACCTCGCGCTCACCGCTGCGCTTGACAATCTCCGGGTTGACGATGGCCACCGGCTCTTCTTCCGGCATCTGTAGCACTATCACCCTCAGCGATACCCCGATCTGCGGCGCGGCCAGCCCTACGCCCTCCGAGTAATGCATGGTCTCAATCATATCATCGATCAGGCGCTGAACCGATTTATCGATAGAGGACACCTTCTTCGCCTTCTGCCTCAGAACCGAATCGTGCGGAAGCTGATGCATTTTCCGAACCGACATAATGATGTCACTGTCCCATAAACTGCCATCTTCAGAGTGCTTTATAGAACAGCTTTCTCCTCCCCGAAATCAATGTTAGCAAATTCAAGCCATCCCTGTCCATTGCAGAGCTTACAGCGACGGCATGTTGCCCGGCAGGGTGAATTATGCTAATATCTTGATAACTGGTGGTGCTGATATCAACGTCGGGGTGTAGCGCAGCCAGGTAGCGCACCTGAATGGGGTTCAGGTGGTCGGAGGTTCAAATCCTCTCACCCCGACCATTTTTTCAGAGCTGAAAATATCGCGGTCGAAAGGCATATTAGTTGCAGCCCCTTTACGCCATAAGGAGTCTTCCGAAACACTCGCCAAGGCCCCTGCTTAACGGCCAGGTAATGGATTGCAAGAGTGGAGTCAGAAATTAGAGATTATCTACCTCCCACACCTGATATGACATGATTCAATTGGAAAGGCTGACGTTGAGCTGCACTGAAACACAGCTGTACGTAGTATGCACTTTATTGTGGTCAACCCATTTAACGGCATATCGCTGTAATTAAAGATAGTTAGAGTTACGAATCTGGTATATTCCATTTATAAGGGGTGTATAACGTGGCAGAAAAAATGCTGGGACTTTTACCGGTAGTCAAGAAACCGAAATCTTTCGGGCGATGGGACACATATGCAGTGATTATCACCGACGAGCGCGCCATATTCGCACAGCTGACTTCAGATATGCTGAAGGAGGCCGCCAAAGAAGCACAGCGGCAGGGTAAGGAAGAAGGTAAGGGTTTCTTCGCCCGCTGGGCCGACCAGCTGCGCGCTACTATGAGCTATTCGGAACGTTACTGGGACATCCCGCCCGATGAGGCGCTCAGCGAAAACCCGGGGAACTTTGCAATCGCCAACGACGATATCAAGAAAATAAACATCAAGCATAAGAATCAGTCAGGATGGGGGGATGATGCCGACCAGCATATCACCGAGTTGAAAATCGAGTCAAGAGGCCAAAAAGACACCTTTAACATCGACAGCTTCACCGGCGAAATGAAGAACCTCCTGAAGAGCGTTTACGGCGACCGGTTAAAATAGGTGCGGGTAAAATCAGTGCGAATCTATCCGTGTTACTAAGCTGACTATTCCTCCGGTATACCTTCTAAGTTATCGTACAAAGCCAAAATCTACTATAAATGAAGTTCGAAGCGGGCAGTATTATACAGACAAACTCAAAGGCACGGCTAAGGGGCTTCCCTTCCGGGACGAAGGGCAAGATTGCCCGTGTCTTTGAACCGGATGGTTACGGTGATGGACCGACAACTTCGGGGAAATACTTTTGTGAAGTAGATTTTAAAGACCATAATCAGTGGTCCGGCTACCTGTATGGCGATGAATTCACCCTCATATGCAAGGGCAGAAAGAGCAGCCTGTGCGATAGCTGCCCAGAAAAGCCCTGGTGCCGCGGTATATAGTACAGGCGGTCATCAACTCCGGTTTCATCGGATTTTTCTCCGGTGGGTTTTGAAATCTTCAACTGCTGCGTATCTTCAATCGTACGCACAACATTACATTCAGAGGAACTCTCGACAGCCGCACTCCAGCGCCGTGCTTTGGTATGGCGCTACCCCACTGAGAAATACCCCTTGAGTGCGCCGGGCATATTATAAAGATTCCATATAGTACCCGAGCCGATAAATAGATGATTAATGAGGATTACCACCATCATCGCTGGATGGTGGTAATAAAATTGGATAACCGATAGCCTGTTCACGGGTTTAGCGGCAACAGGAGCGTAGGCCCAGGCTTACGAAGCAGATATGACCTGGTATACTCCGTGGGGTGAGAGTAGGCGACCTGAACCTTGGGGTATTCCAGGCAGAAGAGAAACAACCCTACCACCTGAGACTTGGTCCCGAAAGGCCCTACAATCATATTGTAGGAACCGCCCAATTCACCGAATATGCCTTCCAGTATCTTTTTCACAGCGTAAGGGTTATCGGCAGGGGCCTCTCTTACTTCTACCGAAGGCTGTGAAAGCAGATAGGAGTTATTCTTCTCTGCATATTTCAAGTAGTTCAGATTTTCGCTGCGAGGCGGGCTGGTAACCAGGGCAATTGTTTTTGCCGGGCCGAAATGTTTCCATACCGTAAGCGAACGCTCCGCCTCAAATCCCAGAAATAGAACAAGCACCTTTTCTTTTTCCACATTGATGGTGCCGAAAAAGCTGGACACGGTGGTTATCTGTGAAACCCCTACGGTAAGCTTGTTGGGCAAATAGGTCTGCGTGGTATGGATGATACGGGGGAGACCCAGCTTTTTCTCGATAACCAGGTAATGAAGAAGCTGCAAAAGGTATATCTTGGTAAAGCTACTGATATCAAGCGTGACAAAGGGGTTCTCTTCATCCCGTGGCTTGCACTGCGGCCATATATTCTTGAGCTGGCCTATTCCCTCGTTGGGACTATCGCGCCCACAGGAAATAACGAAGATTCCCTTGGAGCTCCTGGTACCCAGGATGCTTTTTAGAGTATTAAGGTTGGTATCGGACTGTTTCCTATCAAGGGAGTCTTCAATAACAAAAATGACGGAGTACTTTGTCCGATAACCGGCGGTCATCTTGAGGGCAGCGGAAAGGCATCTCTTTTCAAAGCTGGCACAACATATAAAAAGGTCATCAGGACCGTATTCATTAATCCGGTTTAAATGCTCTATGGCAATGGTCTTTTGCTCAATAGTCACATTATCCGCCTGGCCCAACTTATCTCCTGGTAATTATAGCATAATATATTTTGCATGCTAATCAGGTTACAGCTACGACTGAGCCGCTGTCATTCATTTACCTTTCGACAATCATTACCGGTCTCAGATAACGTATATCCCTTATCGTACATCCTCAGGTAACAGGTGAGAATCTTACTGTGAATTTCGACACGCCACCCCTGCTCGACATAAGACTTGAGCTCCTTTCTCGATAAATCCCTGAGGTAGCTGAGTACCCCTCCGTTCAGTAATACCGGAAAGCGCCACAGGAAAATACTCATCACCACTATACCGGTAATGCTATATAAATCATCCAGTTCCATAAATTTGGGCGCCAGGTGAACCGCAAGCTTATCCAGGCTCTCCCGCTCCATCTCCGTAAGGTGATGCCTCAAACGGGTATGATAAACCAGGTCAAATGAATCCTCGGGGAGCTTCTGCAATTCAAAGGCATCTGTCCTGAAGAGTACTATCGTGAACCTGTGCTTTGCCGCTCTCTGCTTGAGGAGATTGAACTCATCTTCGTTTTCCAGATGGTCAACGATCTCTATTTCCAGTATCCCCTTGGCAACAAGATTGGCAAATTTGCGGTTAATCACATCCACTATGGCTGCGGAATAATCTACTCCCACAATAAGGAGTGGAAATTTGAAGCGGCTCCTCAGTAGCTGGAAGACAACCTGTCTTTCCAGCTCCATCCCCCCGCAACCGAAACTGGCCAGGACAATGGGCTCTTTCTTTATTTCCTTAAGCCTGTATACTTCCCGGACAATCTGTTGCTTTATCGGCCGGAGAACAATGTCTATCCGTATCTCGAACCATGATAGCATTTCCAAGAGTACATCCTGCCACCGGGGGAACGGCAGATCGGCAAGCTCGACAATACGGGGCCGTTCCTTTCTCAACCTGGGAGCACGGTACAACAACCACCACAGGTAGCTCAACGGGAAACGCAGCGCCCGAAAGAACTCGGTATTGAGTTTTACTCCGTCCCGGTATTCGGGATCATCCTCAAGGGACTTGAGGTCGGCAAGTATCTCGTTGATCTGACGTTGTCTGTTGAATTTCCTCTGGTAGGGAACAAGATAGGAAAGGCCCATGAAGCAACCTACAACAGACAGTATAATTATTACGGCGATATTAATCTCTCGACACTCCTGCTTCCTTGACTACTCTTCTTTTCTTTACCAGCGATGGCACCGCTCCAGCGCCATGTTATAGATAAAAATACAACACCCTGGACATAATGGTAACAGCGATAGATCATACCGGAATGTAATTGATATTCAGTAACTCCCCTAAAAAAGAAGGCTCTCCCCGGATGTCTTTACCGCAGAAGGCACAATACAGGCAATTATATCGCAGGCTCTTAACCACTTTCAATAAAATTTATGAGGTCAAGCCAAACAACAATCTTCCCAAAGATGCCGTAATCAAAGAGGCCCACCCGGCAATGCCATCGGTGGGCCTCTTATTAACCAGCAACAGCTCCTATTACAGTTTGAACTTGAAACCCAGGCCTTCCATGGTCTTCATCGCCTTCTCCAGTACCTGAACATGTTCCTCGGTAGGAGTGAGATTGATAACATCGTAGCATTCCTGGAACCTCTTGCCAACCGGTGCATCGTTGAATTTCCGCTTCGGACCCGGCCCTTCATAATGCGCTACCAGCTTGTCCAGCAACGCGTTCACTTTTGCCGTATCCATCCCGGCTACAGCCCGGGCAGCCAGAGCCATCATCCTGGCTTCAATGGGGGTGGTACGATCCAGAGCCGTCCCCTTTGCCGAGGCACAGCCGCTCATAATCTCGCGGCCGCTGGCGGTGTCGGTTACAGCCTGTGCCGCTGCCTCCAAAAGACACATCTCGGTACAGGGCCCAGCAGCGGTGTAGTACTGGTTACCCGTAAGGAGATGAGAGTGCTTCTCGATGGCCCGGCTTATATGCCCAGCGACCATCAACGTCTCCCTGGCCGTGGTGATTCCCCAGCGCACATGGGTAGGTCCATCCAGATGCCAGTCTCCACCCACCAGTACCGGCGTGTTGAGATGGGTCGCCACGCCTACAATGGTAGTCTCCTCGATACCACCGGCCCAGCCACCCAGTATGGGCATCTGCTCGGTCATTATGATATTTCCGTTCATCCTGTAATGAGCCACGAAGGTGAGAGCCTCCAAATCTATCTTCAGCTCGTTTAGCTGGCTTATCTCATGGCTATCACAGGGCCTCATTCCATCCGGAAAGTCGGCAGCAATGACTCCCTCGGATGTCAGCGGGGTCTCAGGGCCCTAGAACCCCATCCCGGGACGACCAGCACGCCGCACTGCCTCCCTCAAGGATATCGCCTCCGCCTTGGCAGCGGCAATATCCCACGGCGTATGTGACTTCAGCGGGTGCCCGTAGATGGTGTCAAACACGCCATCAACAATGGTATCCACCAGCGGCTCCCGGGCATACGCCTCGTGGGTCTCCACAAAGATATTCTCACTGACCGGTGCCCCCGTCGGGCCCCCCTGGCAGAGAGGCGGGTTGGGAGAATCAAAGCTCCGCGGCACCATCCGGCGGGCATCTCTACCTTCACCTATCACCAGCTCGCGTGGGGCCGCTGCCAGCGCATTCATTATCTCGTCTTCGGTATATTTTATGACCCGTCCGGTATCGGTACAGAATGTACCGCAGGTAGACAGCATCTCAAGCCCGGCCTGAAATAGCCGGTCGATCATGTCTTCGTCGGTGGGAACAAAAACAGACTTATCGAACTTGAGATTGTACTTCTCCTTCAGCTTCTTCGCCGTCTGCGGGATCAACTGCCGGTCCCACTCATCCTCATCTATCTTGGGACCACTTATCGCTCGCTCATAACTCTCGAATACATCACCTTTTTGTCTAACCGCCATTTTTACCTCCTTTGTTTTGGTCCAAAATAAGTTTTGTCTCCCTCAAGACTGCCGGTATTCCTGTGAAATGCACTACCTCCTTCCCTTGATTTTATTGAATCACAATAGCTTGTCGACGTAACCCAGACATAACAACTAGCTATAAATTGCATGCGCTTTTACAATATACTACCAACATTGGTGTATTTGCAATCAGTTTTTACTATACACAGTTACAATTTTTCTATTATAATTAGTTATTATAAAATATCAATACTGCTACAGCAAACCAGCTATAATACTATTGACAAACAGTATTTAGTGATGATATGTTTACCTAGTATATTGGGGTATGTTTACCAGGTATACTGTCGTAATGGTAATAAGATAGCCGTGCATACTGATTTCCCAGCTTTTATTTGTCGCCAGTGTCAGTTTTCTTGTGAAAATAACTCACCGGAGAGGGAAATTTGTTTTTTAGGCAAGGTGATAGATAGGAAGCTGGTTCAAGAAATTTAAAAAAGGAGGTGGCCAACGGGGTTCAGATTAACAATCGAAACATACGCCAACCAGATCAACCGGACTAATCAATTCTAAAGAGGGAGGAGAAAATTGATTTTAGGAACTAGGGCTGGATACAGCCAACTTTCGGGATGTGGACTAAACCTGTTCACCGATTCCGAGCTTGCCGAGATGCACCGGGCCACGCTTGACGTTTTACAGAACGCGGGCATCCTGGTAATGAACGAGGAAGCACGTGAGATTTTCTATTCTCACGGCTGCGAAGTTGATAAGGAGACCCATATCGTCAAGATACCTCCTTATCTGGTAGAGGAAGCAATACAGTCAGCTCCGTCGAGGTTATTGCTTGCCGCGCGAAATCCTAAGTACGACATCGTTCTGGAGAGTAACCGGGTAGCCTATACCAACTTCGGCGTTGCCATAGAGATACTGGACTCTGAGACAGGTAAGGTGAGGGAAACTACCAACAAAGACCTGGCGGATTCGGCGATACTGTCAGATGCTGCCGATGGCCTGGATGTCTACAGCATGGCAGCCACCCCCCGGGATGTCCCCAGTGAGGTAGAAGACCTGACCGCCGCTGAAACCAGCTTCATCAACTGCAGCAAGCATTTCCATCACATCGATGTTCTGACCACGGACGGGGTAAAGGCCTTCTTCGAGATGGGCGCCGCCATATCAGGAGGCGCCGAACAGATGAAGAAACGCCCCATCGCCTCGATCCTAATCTGTCCGGTCAGCCCCATGCAGCTGAGCCCTGAGTGCTGCGAGGTGATAATCGAATCGGCAAAGCTGGATATACCCTGCAACGTTCTGTCCGAGGCTTTGTCCGGCGGCACCGCGCCGGTCACCAATGCCGGTACCCTGCTCACCCACAACGCCGAGGTACTGGGGGGTACCCCGGGGGTGCCCGACGAGCCGCCCACCGAACCAT
>JAWOBD010000054.1:0-13364 GCA_046498175.1 Dehalococcoidales bacterium
GCCTCAACTAGAACCCTGTACAAAAAGCTGGCGGGATGAGATAGGGCGGTCTATAGAGATTCAACTACCTCGTATTCTTCAATCTGGGGTTGGCCCTCTATGTGTTTGGGCAGCTCAGCCAGGAGTTCCTTGATGTAGGGCTGTGACATATGAATCGCTTCCCAGGCATTTTTGTCCCGGTAGCGCTCGTATAGCACTATCTCGGTTGAATCACCGACTTTGTAGTGCATGTCGTATATCAGGGTTTCCTTCTCGTTACGGCGCACCTTTTCCGCAGTCTCCCTCATTAAACTCCGGATGGCTTCCTCCTCGCCCTTTATTGCCTTTAATCTGACGACCAGTGCGAACATATTCTACCTCCGCGATGAAAACTGTATTGAGTACAATCATACCACTGAACTGGGCTTGGATAAATGCCAGCGACGGGGATTAGACTCTCCGGGTAGCTGCCTGTTTGTTGCAAACCGTCCAGGCATGGTTATGATAAAGGTCATATTGGTGGTAAATAGTCCTAACGGTTGATTGTTCCGGCAGGATTTGTGAGTTATACACAACATATAAATATACCATGGCGGGTGCCGCTTGAGAAAAAATAGACTTCTCGGTTGCGGTAATTATCCTGCTACCCCCTGGTATTGCATCGTGGCGATGCAAACGAGTGAGGGATTAACACCCAGGTTTTATTGGTATTGACAAATTTTTATCAGCATACTAGACTATGTTCCCGACAGGTCTTTTTTTAAAACGTGACTTCTGAGGGGGATATTTGCATCCGAAATATGCTAGCGGGCAGCAGGTTATTATCGTATCGGTAAAGGATAAAAACCATTGTCCCAAATACCCCGAAATCGAAAACTACGTTGGTGACCTCGCGATTGTGGTGGACTGCTACTGGGTGGGTTTTGAGGAATTGGATCTGCCCAGGGAATACTTCATATACCGGGTATACATATCCAGAACCAATACCGAGATATCGGTGCAGGAAGAGGCGATAAAGAAAGCATTCTAGCCCGTTGTGTTAAACGAACGATAATCTCAGTAGATGTCTTATCGGTAAAGTACTGGGTGGTAAAGAAATGGTAGACCGGGAAAACGAAGAGCAGACAATTAAGTGGTTCATTGATTTGGGCAGTCAGGAGCAGGACAGAAGTCGTGCCAACTGTAACGAGTTGTTGAGCTGCTACTCCCTGGTATCGAATATACCGGACGTACTGTGGAAGACAGACCGGGAAAACCATATCGTCTACATCAGCGAAAATATCGAAGCCATAACCGGATACAGCCCACAGCAAGAATATGGGATGAGCAGGTTCATTGACTGGGTTGAGAGGGTCCACCCCGATGACGTCGATGACTTTGTGGCAGCCAATGAAGCGCTTTTTAAAACGGATATGCCGTTCAGTATCGAGTACCGCATGCGCAGAAAAGACGGGCGGTGGGTCTGGATACACGGGAGGACCTTCGCTATCTGTTATGAAAACGGCAAGAAGTATGCCACCGGCATAATGTCAGAAATCACCGATCGTAAAGAAGCCGAGCTACGCATCAAGGAATTGAAGGACAAGTACGAGACGCTGATTAAAAACATTCCGGTGGTGGTTTATTCCACACTTCCCGACGAGACTGCCACCATGTCATTCGTATCGGAGCGGTGGCAGGAATGGACAGGCTTCTCACCCGAGGAAACCTATGGAGAGCCACAGACATGGCCGAATTCCGTTCACCCCGAGGACAGGGATAGGGCGGTTCAGGCCTATGTGGAGGCCTATGAGACCAGGAAGGAGTATTTTTCCGAGTACCGTCTGGCAAATAAAAATAGCGGGGAAGTACGCTGGGTGTTGGACCATGGCATACCGGTGGCGGATAGCAATAGGCATATCGAGAGATTCGATGGCATAATGCTGGATATCACCGACAAGGTGCAGGCAGAGCAGGCGCTGATCGAAGCCAATGACAGGCTTGAAATGCGGGTAAAAGAGAGGACCGCAGAACTGGGTGCGCTCTCCCGCCGGCTTGTCGAGGCCCAGGAAATGGAGCGACATAACGTCGCCGGTGAATTACATGACCAGATAGGTCAGTACCTGACCGCACTCAAGATTTCCCTGGACAGAGCGGCCCATCTACCAAAGAACGAAGTTGCCGCCGGCCTCAAGCATGCCACGTCGCTGGTCAACGAGTTAATGGCGGAGGTGCGCAGCATATCGCTCGACTTACGCCCACCGATGCTGGATGACCTGGGTCTGGTACCCGCACTGCTCTGGTATTTTGAACGCTGTAAAGTGCAGACTGGTATAGAAGTGGAATTCAAGCACAGGGTGATCGAAAACGATTTGCCCCCGGAGATAGGCACCGCTGCTTACCGGATTATTCAGGAAGCCTTAACCAATGTTGCACGCCATGCCAGAGTAACCAGCCTGGCAGTAAATCTCTGGACCGGGGAAGGTATGCTTAAGTTGCGGGTGGAGGACAACGGTGTGGGGTTTCGTATTGAAGACCTGCCGGTTGAGAGATCGGTTGGTCTCCGGAGCATGAGGGAAAGGGCGTCATTGCTCGGTGGTGAATTGGTGGTTAGCTCCACTCCCGGTAGTGGTACCTGCATTACGGCTGAATTGCCGCTTAGGGGTGCAGCAGGCAAAGGAGGAGAAAAGTGATAACCGTAGTACTGGCTGACGATCATACCATCGTACGTCAGGGAATCAGGGCACTGCTGGAGGCGGAAAAGGATATCAGCATTGTCGGGGAAACCGACAATGGGCTGGGAGCGGTGGAGATGGTCGGGCAACTTCAGCCGGACATTCTGGTCCTTGACCTTATGATGGGAGGGGTTAATGGCCTCGAGGTTACCCGTAGAATCAGGTGCTATTCAGAAAATATCGGTATCGTCATCCTGTCTATGTATGGAGACGAGAGCTATGTTGTGGAGGCCCTCCGCAGCGGAGCGAAGGCATATGTCCTCAAGGATTCTACCGCTGATGACCTGGTAGCTGCGGTACGTACGGTGGCTTCGGGAAGGCGTTACCTCAGCTCAACGCTCTCCGAGCAGGCAATCAGCGCCTATATGAAGAAGACACAGCCGGTGATGGCGGAGAACTTCAATGACCTCACCAAGAGGGAGTGGGAGGTCTTGAACCTCGTTGCCCAAGACTATACCAACGGTGAGATAGCCAAAAAGCTCGGCATTGCTGAACATACTGTCAAGATACACCGCGGGAGCATGATGCATAAGCTGGGGCTGAGTTCCCACAACCAGTTGATTCGTTATGCTATCAAGAATAAAATAATAGCCCTCGATGACCGGTTAGACGCTGTATAACAAATTAAACATCTCCCCCTTTTCTGCCTGGCTGGTCACAGTATCTCAGTCATTCGGAGCAATTCATCAGAAACCCCTCTGCGTGAGACGTTCCAGTTGACCGAGATAGGTGGTATCATTGTGCTTGATTGGCCTGTGGTGGTCGCCGGCATATTCGAAGATGCTTATACCCCCGAGGTCAACCTTGATATCCCAGAAACGGGAGTTATCCAGACCCAGTATCAGGCATATTATCACCTTACCTTGCTTACCACCCGGTGAGAGACCAGTGCCAGCTTGCCGGCGTGCTTTGCTAGCAGACTGTCAAGCAGGATCTTCACCCTTTCCCGTACCTCCTCCATGTTCTCTCCGTCGGGGAAGTCGACCCGGTGGGGGGCGTTCAGCCATTTACGGTAAAGCTCCGGGTAGTTGCCTTTTACCGCCTGGTGGGTTTGCTCCTCCCATGCGCCATAGTCCAGGTCGATCAGCTCCTGGGTTATCCTGATATCGAGATTCTGGTATCTGGCCACGGAGACTGCCGTATCCAGGGCGCGTTTCAGCGGGGTGGAATAGATTGCTTCCAGCTTTGGTTCGGCAAGATACTTCCCCAGGGACTCCGCCTGACTGATGCAGGTCTCGTTCAAACCGATACCATGCCTGTCCCGGAAGATTTCACCCCCTGTTCAACTGCGTTTCGCCAGCCGGATAACGATTATCTGGCTCATGGGTATATTTTGTTATTTTGAACCCGGCAATGTAAATTCTTGCAGCAGCCGAGATTATTGCAGTCTGGGATATTTCGGGTGCCGTCGTAAATTTTCTTCCCGGCATAGTTACCACTATCGGGGAAAGCATATACTATGGAACTAGTAAGGTTATAAGCGAAATAACCGGATAGGTGATTGTATGTACAGCTTAGGTAAGTTATATTAAGTATTGCTTATCTCAGTGGACTTATGGATATCTTAAGGGTGGATAGGGGATTAAACCGGTGAGCAGGCGGACAAGAATAGTAATAACGGTCATAGCGCTGGTTGTGGCAGGCTGTATAGCCTACGGCATATGGATGGGGATGCAATATGCGTGATAAAGGAGTCTACAGATGAGAATCAAGAAAGAGCCCGAACTACTGGCGGTATATCACCGTTCGATACCCCCCGAGGTATGTACCAAACCCAACTGCAGGAGCGGGGTATTTATCCGGCATGAAGACGGCTGGCAGTGCCTGAACTGTATGAAGGTGATATACAGTTCACAGATTGTCGTTGCCGATACCGCACGGCGTCAAGACGCATTCTCCTGATATCAATTCGAGTACCAGCTTACAATATCGCCAGTGAAGGCCTACCCGGTTCCACCATTAATTGAAACACCTCATTTACGGGGATGACATTTTTATATTATAATAGGAAAACGGTTACCTATTCCCGTCTTACCTGCTGCAATTATTGCTCCGGGGGCCGGCTGTTGTGGTAAGATGAAAGACGGGACCGGCTTGGCTTCGGGAACGGGGTCGGTTGTCAGTTCCGGGTTATGGTATGAAGCTCGGTTATCGACGGCAACTGACTTGTTGCCCGATAAATATACATATATCCTCGATTATCGGGTTGCGGTAAGATATCCGATGTCACTTTGGTTATAATGTTAGTAACGGACCGGGAGGTATATTCGATGGCGAAGCGCAGCGATATCAAGAAGGTAATGATAATTGGCTCCGGCCCGATAGTAATCGGACAGGCCTGTGAGTTCGATTACTCCGGGACACAGGCCTGCAAGGCACTCCGCGAGCTCGGGTATGAAATCGTACTGGTAAACTCAAACCCGGCCACCATAATGACCGACCCGGAAATGGCGGATGTTACCTATATCGAGCCGCTGAATCTGGAGACGATGGCTCAGATAATCGAGAAAGAGAGGCCCGACGCCCTATTACCCAACCTGGGCGGGCAGACCGGTCTCAACCTCAGTGCAGGCCTGGCGGAGAACGGGGTTCTGGATAAGTACGGTGTTAAGGTGATAGGTGTCGAGATCGATGCTATCCGGCGGGGGGAAGACCGTACTGCCTTTAAGGAGACGATGAACCGTCTCGGTATTGAGATGCCGCACAGTGAAGCCGTCTATAGCGTCAAGGAGGCCGAATCGGTGGCCGCATTGCTCGGTTATCCTGTGGTAGTTCGTCCCGCCTATACCATGGGGGGAACCGGCGGCGGTCTGGTCTACAATGTTGAGGAACTGGGTGTAGTTGTCGCTCGCGGTATCGCCGCCAGCCTTATCGGCCAGGTGCTGATAGAGGAGTCGGTTCTGGGCTGGGAAGAGCTGGAGCTTGAGGTGGTGCGTGATGCCAAAAACCAGATGATCACCGTCTGTTTTATCGAGAATGTGGATGCGATGGGGATTCACACCGGCGATTCCTTCTGTACCGCACCAATGCTTACTGTAGATGGTGAACTCCAGAAACGCCTTCAGGAATATGCCTACAGGATTGTGGAGGCGATACGTGTTATTGGGGGTACCAATATTCAGTTTGCCCATGACCCCCACACCGGTCGAGTTGTTGTTATTGAAATCAATCCGCGGACCTCGCGTTCGTCGGCCCTGGCATCAAAGGCGACCGGTTTTCCCATCGCTTTGATTTCTGCAAAACTGGCGGCCGGTCTTACCCTGGATGAAATACCGTACTGGCGGGAAGGGACACTGGATAAATACACTCCATCGGGCGATTATGTGGTGGTCAAGTTCGCCCGCTGGGCCTTTGAGAAGTTTCGTGATGCCCATGATAAGCTTGGTACGCAGATGCGCGCTGTTGGCGAGGTGATGAGCATCGGTAAGAACTACAAGGAAGCCCTGCAGAAGGCAATTCGCTCACTGGAAAAGGGCCGTCATGGCCTGGGCTTTGTCAAGGACTACAACAAACGGTCTCTGGCTGAACTGATGGATATGCTCGGTGAGCCGACCAGTGAGCGGCAGTTTATCATGTACGAAGCCCTGCGCAAGGGCGCCAGTATCGAAGATCTCTACGAGAAAACATATATCAAGCCCTGGTTTATCAATCAGATGAAGGAGCTAGTGGACATGGAGGAGAGCCTTCTCCAGTACCGGGGCAGGCAGCTGCCGGCAGGTCTACTGGCCGATGCCAAGAGAGACGGCTTTTCCGATAAGTATCTCTCCTGGCTGCTTAATTTGCCGGAGGGAGATATCCGCCGGCAGCGCTCAATGGCCGGAATCGTGCAGGGCTGGCAACCGGTTCCGGTTAGCGGTGTCAAGGATGCGGCATACTATTATTCCACCTATAATGCTCCCGACCGGTCACCGACCAGCGAGCGGCAGAAGGTTATGGTGCTGGGTGGGGGGCCGAACCGCATTGGTCAGGGTATTGAGTTCGATTACTGCTGTGTTCACGCTGCTTTCTGTCTCAGGGCTGAGGGTTATGAGACGATTATGGTCAACTGTAACCCGGAAACTGTCTCTACGGATTATGATACCTCGGACAAGCTCTACTTTGATCCCTTGACCGTTGAGGATGTCCTCAGTATATATGAGAAAGAGAAACCCATTGGGGTTATCGTTCAGTTCGGTGGGCAGACCCCGCTAAATATAGCCAACCAGCTGGCTGAGGCGGGAGTCAGGATTCTGGGAACTTCACCGGAGACGATTGACCTCGCCGAGGACCGGGACCGCTTCCGCAATGTTATGGAAAGGCTGGGCATCCCCATGCCCCAGGCGGGTATGGCCAGCACGCTGCCCGAAGCGCTGGCGGTAGCCAGGCATATAGGCTACCCCCTGATGGTAAGACCGTCCTATGTACTGGGTGGGCGGGGTATGGAAATAGTACATGATGAAGATATGCTTCGGGAATATGTTGCCGCAGCCGTGGATGTTACTCCCGACCGCCCCATCTTGATTGACAAATACCTGGAGAACGCCCTCGAAGCCGAGGCTGATGCCATTGCCGATGGATCCGATGCCTTTGTGCCGGCTGTGATGGAGCATATCGAACTGGCCGGGGTTCACTCCGGTGATTCCGCCTGTGTAATTCCACCGGTGAGCATATCACCGGCTCACATCGATACCATTGAGGAATACACTAGGAGGATTGCCCGCGAGCTTGAAGTGGTTGGCCTGATGAACATCCAGTATGCTATTGCCCGGGACACTGTCTACGTGCTGGAGGCAAACCCCAGGGCATCACGAACCGTTCCCCTGGTATCGAAGGTGTGTAACATTTCCATGGCCAGGCTGGCAACCCGACTGATGCTGGGTAAGAGGCTAGACGAACTCGATTTCAAATCGGGATCGATACCCTACTTCGGGGTAAAGGAGGCCGTCTTCCCGTTCCCGATGTTTCCCGAGGTGGACCCCGTCCTGGGGCCCGAAATGCGCTCTACCGGGGAAGTACTCGGTATGGCTGAATCATTTGGAATGGCCTTTTTTAAATCACAGCAGGCTGCCCAGCAGGTACTTCCCACGGAAGGTAACGTGCTCATTACCGTATCCGAGAAGGACCATCCGGCCGTTGTTGAAGTTGCCCGGGAATTTGTCCATCTTGGTTTCAGGCTCAGGGCAACCGAGGGCACTCGTCGTTTCCTGGCCGGTAATGGTATCGAATCGGAATTGATTCTCAAGGTGCACGAGGGCCGGCCCAATATCGTCGATGCTATTATGAACGGGGAAATACAGCTGGTAGTAAATACCCCCGCGGGTAAGCGCAGCAAGTACGACGATTCCTATATTCGCAAGGCTGCCATCAAGTACAAGGTTACCTACATCACGACATTGGCAGCGGCCGTTGCCGCCGCCAAGGGTATAGCGGCCTATCAAAAGGGTAAATCCCAGGTTCGTTCTCTGCAGAGCTACCACGGGGAAATAGGTTGATCACAGACTTATAACGGTCACACCGTCGCCGCCTTCCTTCTGCCCACCACAGCGGAAATTGCTGACCAGGGGGTGAGAAGCGAGGCAATCCCTTACTATACTGCGCAGGGCGCCGCTACCGATGCCATGGACGACACGGACTTCGCTCAGGTTGGCCAGAGAAGCATCGTTGAGGTAGGTGTCGAGTTCTGTCTCCACCTCACCGGCACGCCTGCCCCGGAGGTCAAGTTCCATTGGAATGGCCCCTGCCTCTGATTTGATAGTGGTCCGGGATACCCGGCCAGGTGCCTCGCCTCCTGATGGAGCCTTTCTGGCCACCCGGTCAAGGCTCAGGCTGAGCCTGGTCTGCCCCGCCTGTATTTCGACCTGCTGGTTATCCTCGGTAAAGGAGAGAACCCTCCCTGCTATTTTGGCTTCCTTCAACCAGACCGTATCACCGGGTTTGATATGGCTATCACCTTCTGTCTCCACACTGGCTGCTGTGGAAGCGTCGGCCTGCCACTCGTAATCCTTGAGCCTCCTTTGAACCTCGGTCAGTGTCTGTCGGGTCCGCTCGACCGCTTCCTGCTTCTTTTCCTTACGCAGCTCCGAAGCGGCACGCTGGATTTCCCGGTGCAGCCTGGCAGCCTGCTTGACCACACTATCCCTGGTCTCCTGGATGATTCTTCTCTCTTCTGTCTGCAGGCTTTCCACACGTCTATCCAGCTCGGACTTCCGTTTTTGCACGTCAGCCATCTGCTGCTCGAGGTCCTTTCTGAGGGAAAAGACCTTCTCCTTCTCGTTCATCAGGTCGGCGAGCAGTGACTCCAGTTCCTGAGCGCCCCCGGTCATCATTTCTCTTGCCCGATCGACTATTTGGTTATCCAAACCCAGTCTGGCAGCGGTGGCCATGGCGTTACTGCCGCCCGGTGTACCTATAGACAGGTGGTAGGTTGGCTCGTAGGTAACCGCGTCGAAATCGAGGGAGGCGTTCTGGAACCCGTCCATTGTGTGAGCGAATGCCTTGAGATCGCTGTAGTGCGTTGTAGCTACAGTTATCGCTCCCAATGAGAGGAAGTGTAGCAGAATGGAGCGGGCCAGAGCAGAGCCTTCGGCCGGGTCTGTGCTTACGCCCAGTTCATCTAGCAGCACCAGGCTGTGTGTGGTGGCACTATTGATGATTCGGGCGATATTTCCGATATGCCAGCTAAAGGTGGAAAGCGTTTGCTCTATACTCTGCTCATCACCGATGTCGGCATAAATACCGTCGAACACAGGAAGTCGGCTTGATTCGGAGGCGGGAATCGGTAAACCAGCCTGGGCCATCAGGCAAAGTAGGCCAATGGTCTTCAGGGCGACTGTCTTGCCGCCGGTATTCGGCCCCGTAATGACGAGAATGGAGAAATCATTTCCTATCTCCAGGTTCATCGGAACCGCTTTTTCCCCCAGCAAGGGATGTCGGGCGCTTAACAGACGTAGCCTGGCCCCGGCTTCACTCTTATCGGCAGGGATTAGCAACGGCTCAGTGGCCCCGGATTTTGCGGCGTATCTGGCCTTGGCCAGTGCCAGGTCCAGTTCGGCAGTCAGCACGATATTCCGCGAGATTTCTTCTTCACATCCTGCTACATCGGCGCTCAAGCGGGTCAATATCCTCTCTATCTCGTGCTTTTCCCGAAGGGTGAGCTCGCGTAGCTCGTTTCCCATGGCCAGGGTGGACCAGGGTTCGATAAACAGGGTTGCTCCGCTGTTGGAGATGTCGTGAACGACTCCCTTGATATCTCCGCGCGACTCGATTTTTACCGGAATGACATACCTGCCCTCACGCTCGGTAACGATTGGCTCTTGGGTAATCCTCTGACCTTTTGGCGAATTGATTATCGCGTGCAGCCTGTCGAGTAGCTGTTCGCGAAGGCCCTTCAGCTGGTGCCTGATTGTGTTCAGGGCTGGAGACGCCGAGTCCGGTATTTCACCGCTTGCGGATATGCACCGGTTGATGGCGGCTTCGAGGGAGGGCAGTTTGCTTATACCGCGGGCGATTTCATACAGCAGGGGGACTTCCCCGGACAGTTTGGATAGACGGCTGCCCAGCTTGCGTACTGCTTCCAGAGTGCAATTAATTTCCAGAAGCTCGGCTGGCTCGAGTACACGGCCCAGTGCTGCCATTCTTGCCGCGGGGCGGACATCGCTAACCCTGCCGATGGAAAACCCCGGTTCCAGGGAGAGAAGCCGTCTGGCTTCGGCGGATTGCTTCAGGGAACGGGAAATCGTGTCGTAGTCGGAAACCGGCGTGATCGCAGTCGCCAGCTCGCGGCTGGTCGAGAAGTGGGTGAATCCGCTCAGGTTTTCCCTTACGCGGTCGAATTCAAGTATACTTGTGCTCTTGTTGTCCAATCCTGCGGCCTCGGCAATATTTACTCGAATATATTGTAACATCCCGACTAGCTCAACCTGAAACGGTATATTTGCAGGGTATCGGTGATACAGTGGAAATATAGACTACACAGTGGGGAGGTGAGGCGTGATGCGAGGCCATTTTTGAGAATGCACCGGGATACCCGAGGCATTTTTCTGGGTATTGCTGGCTTTTCTTTATCAGGTTGCAATTGACTAACACCGGCAACCAAGCGCTTTAGAAAATTTGCCGATATAGCCTGTAACCTGTTTTGAGGGTGAGTGTTTGCCTATATGCATGGGTTTTGGTCAGGTGAATTAATAGGGGGATGATACCAGCGGGTTAGTTCCTTTAGGGAATTGTGCGAGTTGGAATAATGATGTAGTGTGTAGGAAGATAAGGTATATATGGGATGTATAGTCTAATGTTAGGTCTTGGAGACAGTGGCAGGGTTGTTAGATGACTTACGGAATGTTGACCATAGCGGAAACGGCTCACCTGCTCAATGTCCATATCAACACGGTCAGGCGCTGGAGCGACCAGGGGCTGCTGAAAGCATACCGTATCGGTACCCGGGGTGACCGCAGGTTCCGGCAGGAGGATATATATAGCTTTATCTCCGGGACGAAGGGTTCCCGAAGCTTTGTGCTGGAGGATACGGGTAGCGGAAGAAAAAAGGTACTTGTCGCCGATGACGACGACGGTATCAGGAAGCTGGTCCGGAGCATGCTCGAAGCCGAATACACTGTTATTGAAGCAAGTAACGGCGACGAGGCGGTCAATGCGACCCGGCGCCATATTCCGGATGTAATACTGATGGATATTCTGATGCCTGCTACCGACGGCTATACTGCCTGTCGTACCATCAAGCAGGAGCCGGCAACCGGGCATATACCGGTAATAATGATTACCGGTATCGCCTATGAAATGAACAAGAAGCTCAGCATGCAGATGGGTGCCGATGGCTATATCACCAAGCCCTTTGATAGCTGGAGTCTTACCAAAGCGATTACCGCTGCGCTGGGTAAAAATGTAGCGGTATCTTCCTGAGGTGGGGAAGTACGGTTGTTTAACCCCTACTGTTGTCCGTATTCTAATACCTTTCGCCACCTGTGATTATTCCCGTCGGGCATGACTGTATCCAGTTTTGGTGACGTGGGTCCGTTCATCGAGTTATAATAGTGAGAGGCACCGGCGGCCTTATTGCGGCTGTGTATGCCGGGTTGTTCCGGGCAATAGACTCTTTATCAGTAGGAAGGTGGGAACATATGCTTGATGGTAAGGTTGCTCTGGTGACCGGCAGCTCCCGTGGTATCGGCAGGGAGATAGCATTGAGGCTGGCCAGAGAAGGGGCTGATGTTGTCGTTAATTACTTCCGCAGGCGTGAGGCTGCCGAGCAAACGGCGCAGGAAATTGAGGGATACGGGGTAAAGGCCACGATTATCCGGGCCAATGTCGGCGATCCGGAGAAAATCGGAGAAATGTTCGATGCTGTCGCAGCAAAGCATGGGCGTCTGGATATATTCATCAGCAATGCGGCTTCTGGACTGCCCCGTAATGCGCTTGACCTTGATGCCAAGGTATGGCAGTGGACGATGGACATCAACGCCAGGTCATTTCTACTCGGAGCCCAGCGTGCAGCCGGTCTAATGGAGGAAAGAGGTGGTAAAATAGTTGCCATCACCAGTCTGGGTTCGCGACTGGTCTGGCCCGGTTATACCGCCATAGGGATATCCAAGGCTACCCTCGAGGCAGTGGTACGCTACATGGCAGTGGAACTGGCTCCCCGAAATATATGCGTCAATGCGGTAGGCGCCTCGTTGATACCGACCGGTGCGGGATTACTCTATCTGAAGGCTGCTTTGGGAGGTGATATGTCCTCCGTGCCGAAAACACCGGCGGGCAGGCTGGTTGCTCCTGAAGATGTGGCTGGGGTGGTGGCTTTTCTCTGTGGCGAGGATTCCTTTATGATCAGGGGACAGACCATCATCGTTGACGGGGGTATGTCCCTGGCGCTGGTTAGCTACGCCGAGAAATCGCAGGGCTAATAGTGCCGGCACATTCCCTGTGCCGGTTGAAGATTTCCTGTATCCGGAAGGATGTCTGTCAACCTGCACTTCTTTGCACCCGGCAACCTTTGTTGCTAAAATAAATGAAATAGCTCTTCGCTGGATATTGACGGTGGCGCGGAGTCTTTGTTTGGACAGGAGAAAAGGTTGCTGGATGACTATAATCCTCCCCGGATAGAAGCCAAATGGCAGCAGAAGTGGGCTGAGGACGGCCTTTACGGCGTTGGCGAGGACAGTGCAAAGCCAAAGTGGTATGCGCTGACCATGTTTCCCTACACTTCGGGAGACCTCCATATCGGGCACTGGTATGCCATGGCACCATCGGATGTTCATGCTCGATTCAAGCGTATGCAGGGCTATAACGTACTTCACCCGGTAGGTTTTGATGCCTTCGGGCTACCTGCGGAGAATGCAGCCATCAGCCGCGGTATTCACCCCTTTACCTGGACCATGCAGAACGTGGCCAATATGCGCCGACAGTTGAAGAGCATCGGGGCCATCTATGACTGGAGCCGGGAGATAATTACCTGCCTTCCCGAATACTACCGCTGGACACAGTGGTTTTTTTTGAAGTTCTACCAAGCTGGGCTGGCTTACCGGGGAAAAGCGCCGGTAAACTGGTGCCCGCAATGTCAGACGGTGCTCGCCAACGAGCAGGTTACCGGTGGTCTTTGTGAACGTTGCGAATCGGTGGTTGTGCCCTATGAGCTGGAGCAATGGTTCTTCCGCATTACGAAATATGCCGATGAGCTGATGCAAC
>JAWOBD010000072.1:0-13906 GCA_046498175.1 Dehalococcoidales bacterium
ATGGACGGCTATCAGGTTATGCCTCTAATGGAGGCATCCAGGATCGGCAACGTGTTCATCACGATCTCCGGCGACAAAAACGTGATAGATAAGCATCACCTGGAAGCAATGAAGGACAACACCATTCTGGCCAATAGCGGGCATTTCAACGTCGAGATAAATATTCCGGCCCTGGAAAAAATGGCCAAAAGCAAACAGCACATACGGGGTTTTATCGATGAGTATACCCTTGCTGATGGCCGACACCTGTGCCTTTTGGGAGAAGGCAGGCTGATAAACCTGGCCGCTGCCGAGGGCCACCCCGCCAGCGTAATGGACATGAGTTTTGCCAACCAGGCCCTCTGTCTGAGATATATCTCGGAAAAAAGCGGCAGCCTCAGTAAGAAGGTATACCCAGTACCCGAAGATATCGATAAGGAAATAGCCCGGCTGAAGCTTCTTTCTCTGGATATTCAAATCGATACACTGACCACAGAGCAGGAGCAATATCTGGCTAGCTGGAAAGAAGGTACTTAAAAAGGAGTAAATATGACTAATTGTTTTAGTAACGCAACAAAATACCTGCTCACCTCGGAATCGGTTACCGAAGGACACCCCGATAAAATGTGCGACCAGATCTCAGATGCTATTCTGGATCACATCCTGGAAAAAGATCCATACGCCCGGGTAGCGTGTGAAGTAGCCACTACCACGGGGCTGGTAATGGTGCTCGGCGAAATTACCACTGACTGCTATGTCGAAGTCCCACAGGTAGTCAGAGGAGTGATACAGAGCATTGGCTATACCAACCCCAGTTATGGTTTTGACTATCAATCCTGCGGTGTACTGCAATCCATCACTGAGCAGTCAGCCGACATCGACCTGGGAGTAAGCAAGTCCCGAGAAGTCAGAGAAAAAACTACCGTAGCCGACGAGATTGAACAAACCGGTGCCGGTGACCAGGGGATGATGGTAGGATATGCCTGTAATGAAACGCCGGAGCTTATGCCCCTGCCTATCTCTCTTTCCCAGAAGCTCTGTCGCCGCCTGGCAGAGGTACGTAAAAACGGCACCCTGCCCTATCTGCGGCCTGATGGCAAGTCACAGGTAACCGTTGAATACAGCATGGGCATCCCGCAAAGAATCACCAGCATAGTTATCGCAGCGCAACATGACGATAACATCATCAGCGAGCAGATAGAGAAGGATATCAGGAAGGAAGTAATAAAGGAGGTTATTCCCTCCGCATTGATTGATGGCAAAACCCTGATACATGTTAACGCCACCGGCCGTTTTGTAATAGGAGGCCCCGTATCGGACACCGGTTTTACCGGGCGGAAAATTCTGGTAGATACATACGGAGGAATTGCCAGACACGGTGGCGGTGCCTTTTCGGGCAAGGACCCGACCAAGGTTGACCGCTCGGCGGCCTATGCAGCTCGCTATATCGCCAAGAACGTTGTCGCCGCCGGTCTTGCAGAACGATTGGAGATACAGATCGCATATGTTATCGGTTCCGCTTACCCGCTCTCAGTTTCCATTGAGGCCTTTGGTACTGCCACAGTGGCCCATGATACCATTGTTGATCTGATCAACAAGCACTTCGACCTCAGACCAGGAGCAATTATCAGAGACCTCAATCTGCGCCGCCCCATATACCAGCAAACCGCAGCCTACGGTCACTTCGGCAGAGATGACCTCGATTTACCCTGGGAAAAAACGGATAAAGCGGAAATACTGAGAAAAGAAGCGCTCGGTGAATAGCCATTACAACTTTGTTCGATAAACAACCGGCAAAGTGAGGTGATACAAAATAGATAAACCTATTAAATTCGGCACAGATGGCTGGCGCGGTATCATCGGCGACGACTTTACCTTCGCAAACGTTAAGATATGTGGGCAGGCGGTATCCAATTACATTAAAGAAACGGGGCTTTCAGAAAATGGCGTCGTTATAGGATATGACACCCGTTTTGCCTCGGAGGATTTCGCCGCTGCAGCCGCCGAGGTATTAGCCGGTAACGGCATAAGGGTGTTACTATGTACCGGCGCCACGCCAACGCCAGCGCTAAGTTTCTGTACCCTCTTCCGGCAGGCAGCAGGCGGCATTATGATAACGGCCAGCCACAACCCAGCACAATGGAACGGTTTCAAGGTAAAAAACAGATATGGTTCCAGTGCATCACCCGAGGTCACCAACAGAATAGAGACTGAAATAGACCGTATTATGTCAACCGGGAACATCAATAGGATTCCGCTGGTGAAAGCCCAAAGGCAGGAATTGTTGGAATATATGGATGCGGAAGAAATATACTTCAAGCAGATATCAGAGCTGGTCAACATCGGTGAAATAAGAAAATCTTCAATGAAAATAGTAGTTGACCCCATGTACGGGGCCGGTGCTGGGTATTTCAAAAAGCTTCTGTCCGGCGGTAACGTCGAGATCATCGAAATCAACAGCGAGCGTAATCCCATTTTCCCTGGAATAAAGCAGCCGGAGCCTATTGAAACCAATCTGGCCAAGCTATCGGAAACAGTGGTAAGTAAAAGAGCCAGCGTGGGGCTTGCTACCGATGGTGATGCTGACCGTCTCGGGGTTATCGATGAAAACGGCAGTTTCATCAGCACCTCCCACATCTTTGCTCTGCTCTGCCTTTACCTGCTGGAAGTAAGGGGCAAAAGAGGACCGATAGTAAAGACTCTAACCATCAGCCGGATGCTTGATCTTCTGGGAGATATGTACGATGTGCCAGTTTATGAAACAGCGGTGGGCTTCAAATATATAGCACCGAAAATGCAGAGTGAGCACGCCCTTATCGGCGGTGAAGAAAGCGGGGGCTATGGTTTTCGAGAACATGTAATTGAGAGAGACGGAATTGTTGCTGGACTTTACTTGCTTGACTTCATGGTCAAGACAGGCAGAAGCCCCTCCGATCTGATCGGATATCTGCAAAGCAAGGTTGGCGCCCACTATTATCGACGAATTGACCTGCAATTTCCAGAGGATAGCCGTCAGTCCATTATTGACAGGGTAAGGAAATATTCCCCGATAACACTGGACGATATCAATGTAGCCAGTAAAGATGCTATGGACGGGTTTCGTTTCATGCTGAGTGATGCATCCTGGCTTCTGATCAGATTTTCCAGCACGGAACCGCTGCTACGCCTCTATGCGGAAAGCGGCTCGCTTGAGCGCGTGGAAAAGCTGCTGGAAACCGCCCGGGAACTGGTCGGTAAAGAAATGGAGCAGTAATGGGCAACCGGCGATGAGCTATTCCATTCTGGATAATCCCCAAGTGCTGAAGCAATACGACCGGGAAGATATGCTTGCCCGTATAAAGGAAATGCCTTCCCTATGTCAATCCGCCTGGCAGCTGGCGTACGATTTCGATATCCCCTCAGAATATCTGGACATAGACAAGGTGGTTATTCTTGGCATGGGCGGTTCGGCAATAGGAGGTGACCTGGTAAGCAATCTGCTATCGAACGAGGCAAGTTTGCCCATCGCCGTCTGTCGCGGATATCAGCTGCCCGCCTATGTAGACGATAAGACCCTCCTGATTGCATCGAGTTATTCGGGCAACACCGAAGAAACCCTCTCTGCATTCCAGCGATCACTCAGCACGAAAGCCAAAATAATAGTAATAACAACGGGCGGTAAACTGAAAAGCCTGGCCGAAGAATACAGCCTGCCCCTTTTTCACTTTGATTACAGTGCCCAGCCAAGAGCAGCACTACCCTTCAGCATGTTACCGATACTGTGCTTTTTACAGAAGCTGAAACTCATCGGTGACAAATCAAAGGAGGTATACGAAGCATCGTCAGTCATGAGAGAAATGGGCACTGTGATCGCTGAAAAAACGCCACTAACCAAAAACCCAGCCAAACAACTTGCCCAACTGCTGAATGGAAATCTGCCCGTCGTATATGGTGCCGGCATACTATCCGAGGTAGCCCATCGCTGGAAAACGCAGGTCAACGAGAACAGCAAAGCCTGGTGTTTCCACGAGGTTTTCCCAGAACTGAACCACAATGCCGTGGTCGGCTACCAATTTCCCGAAAAGTTGAAGGAAAATATCGTGGTGGTCATGCTGAATTCGAAACTCCTACCGGAAAGAATAAAGCTGCGTTACGAAGTAACCTGCCGTATCCTGGAAAAGGAGGGGGTAAAATACCGGCTGATAGATGGAACCGGCAACTCCCACCTAGCACAGATAATGAGTCTGGTATTATTCGGTGACTATACCAGCTACTATCTGGCCATACTGTATCGGACTGACCCCTCCCCGGTAAAGGCCATAGACTACCTCAAACAGAGCCTGGCAAAAGAACAGTTTTGAGATAACGCTTATCAGCAGAGGATACTGGTAACAGAAATGTATTATTTCGCCTATGCCTCCAACCTGAACCTGAAACAGATGGAAGAGCGCTGCCCTGATAGTAGAACCATCTCAACGGCCACACTTCATCACTACCAGATTGTCTTCACCGGGTGGTCACGTCATTGGCGAGGAGGAGTAGCCACAATCCGTTCCTTGAGGGGAAGCAGGGTCCGGGGTGGTATCTATCAGGTCAGCGAGGAATGTATGAAAAGAATGGACAAATACGAGGGCCCCGGGTATCAAAGGCTAAATGTCATTGTAAACAACGAGGACAACGAGCCAGTTGATGCAGTAACCTATATCAACAATAGGCATTCCCAGGAAAGCAAACCCTCCTCCGACTATCTAGCTGTTATACGACAGGGATACCGGGACTGGAGACTTGGCTAGACCCTGACTACACCTTCCGCTGCTTACTACCAAAGCGTAAAACACCATCGCTATCAACGAACTGTATGCACGGGTATGAGCAGCAAAGTGGCCGAAGGTACAGCGGGATTGATTCCAATAGACTAACGCTTTGTATACTGGGGTGCTTTCCGTGCCCTTCTCAAGCCAACCTTCTTACGCTCCTTAACACGGGAATCCCGTGTAAGCAACCCTTCCTTGCGTAGCAAGACCCTGAGCCTTTCATCAGCCTTTAGCAGGGCACGCGAAATGCCATGTGAAATGGCTCCAACCTGTCCCGATATTCCGCCACCATCTACCTTGATTACAGCATTATATCTGCTAAGGCTTTCTGTGATAAGAAACGGTTGCTGTATAGCTCGCCGATGCTCAAGCCGAGGAAAACGCTCTTCATAGGACATATTATTGACGATGATATTACCATCACCAGGTACCAACCTTACCCTGGCAACAGCGCTTTTACGTTTTCCCGTACCGTAAAAATAAGTCTGGGTTTCCATTTCAATCATATCTCTTTTCAGGATTATAACAGCCTGATTTTACCTCCTTCCATGGATATTGGGGGAAGTTAAAATTATCGCTAATAGCCTCAATTCCCCCCTTTGCCTTCTGAATCTGCCAATACACCTGCCGTTTGAGCTCGGTGGGGATGCTTATCCCCCACATAAACCTTGAGCTTTTTCATCATGCTCGCTCCGAGTCTATTACGTGGAAGCATTCCCCTGACAGCATATTCAACCGCCCTTTCCGGGTGTAATTGCATCAACTTTTCAAAGGTGATGCTCTTCAACCCACCGGGGTACCCCGAGTGACGGTAATAGATTTTTTGCTTGGCCTTGTTGCCACTGAGCCTGACCTTCCCAGCATTTAAAATGACAACGAAATCACCAACATCTAGATTACGGGTGAAGGAAGGTTTGTGCTTCCCCATCAGTAACGTGGCCACCTCGGTAGCCAACCTGCCCAGTATCCTGTTAGAAGCATCGATAACATGCCACTCTCTCCTGATCTCAGAAGCTCTGACACTGTAAGTCTTCATTCCCTATCTCCTTTCCAAAGAGACCGGATAATTTACCCCCACCAAGTAAAGCCCGCAGGCTGGTGCTGCTGGCCCTGCAATACCAGGTACTCTGGCCTCAATTATATCGCAAAACTCACTGATGTTCACCCTACCCAGCCCCACCCTTATCAATAATCCAACCGTATTACGAACCTGGTGCGGCAGAAATGAATTGGCCTTCATATCGAAAACGATCAATTCTCCCTTTCTCTCAAGCGATGCCTGATATAAACACCGCACCGTGACTTTTTTATCTTCACCTAACCGGCTGGCAAAAGAAGCAAAATCGTGCTTTCCAAGAAGCAATCGACACGCTTCATTCATTACTCCGGTATCCAGCTTTCCCTTTACCAGATAAGAGTATCCCTCCCATAGCGGGGACCTGGCACAGCCATTCAGGATGTAGTACTGATATTCACGGTTGACCGCATCCCGCCGCACGTCAAAAGACACCGGCACACGATATGCCCGCTTCACCGCGATATCCGGCGGTAGATAGTAATTCATACCCCCGACAAATGTCTGCTCCGGCAGAGTGGCATCCGTAAGGAAGCTGACTACCTGAGCACGGGCATGAACCCCGGCATCTGTACGGCTGGCTGTTGCTACCCGGCACCCCTCCCCCGTTAGCCTGCAGATTGAACGTTCTATTTCATCCTGAATAGTGCGCAAATCAACCTGAGATTGGGAACCATGATAGCACCTGCCATCATATTCTACTATTAAAACAACCCTGGTGAACGCCAATGATGTCACCAGTTATATATTATTCGACCAGTTCCAATCTAACCACGGGTGCGCCGTCTCCTGGCCTTGGGCCCAGTTTGACAATACGAGTATAACCGCCGTTACGCTCGGCATATCTGGAGGAAAGGTCATTGAAAACCTTTTCTACGGTCTTGCCATCGATTACAAAAGTCAATGCCTGCCGGCGCGCACTCAGGCTGCCCGCTTTACCAAGGGTAATAATCCGCTCTGCAAGGCCGCGCACCTCTTTTGCCTTAGCCTCGGTAGTAGTTATCTTCCCATAACCCAGAAGGTCAGTTACCAGATTTCGGTACATCGCCCTTCTATGACCTGTGGACCTGTTCAATCTTCTACCGGATAATTTATGTCTCATCTTCCGTCTCCTCTTCCAGCACCACAGCATCCTCCTCCGATGCAGCCGCCTCCTCTTCTGGTTGGGTTTTCATAGCAATGCCCATTTCCTGAAGACGTTCCTCTATCTCCTGTTTGGACTTCTGACCAAAATTCCTGAGCGCCAGCAGTTCGCTTTCCTTTTTGCTCAGGATCTGCCCTACCGTTTCGATATTCCCCCGGCGCAAGCAGTTCATGGTACGTACCGATAAATTCAGGTTGGTTATAGGCATATTATATACATCCTCAGGTATAGATGACCGCACTGCCTGTTCTTCCTCCCCAGCACGTGACACCTCGGCATATTCGACAAAGGCATTCAACTGCTCCACCAAAATCGCAGCACTTCGAGTAAAAGCCTCAGTCGGAGATATAGTGCCATCAGTCCATACCTCCAGAAAAAGACGCTCTCGGCTGGTTACCTGGCCAACATGAGTGGGCTCGACAGTATAGTTCACCTTCCTCACCGGTGTAAAGATGGCATCAATAGGTATCACTCCTATAGGCAGGTTATCGCTGCTGGAAGCCAAACGATACCCCTCGCCTATCTCCACATCCAGCTCTACGTAAATCCTGGCATCAGGCGAATCCAGAGTAGCCAGATACAAATCCGGGTTAGCGATATCAAGGTCAGTTGATGGTCTGATATCTCCACCATATATGGACTTTCGTCCTTCCGCCTCCAGTATCAATTTACCCGGCTGGCCGGAAAGAGGTACCAATCGTAATTCCTTTATGTTGAGGACGAACTCGGTAACATCTTCCTTCACATGGGGAATGTTGGAGAACTCATGCTGAATCCCGTCAATCATAACTCCAGTTACTGCCGCTCCGGGAAGATAACTGAGCAGTACTCTGCGCAGCGAGTTTCCGAGGGTAACACCGAAGCCCTTTTCCAGCGGTTCCGCGGAAAACCGACCATAATTACCCTTCGTCTCTATACAGGTGATTTTTGGTATTACCAGGCGAGACAAAATGCACCCTCCTTATCAAATGAATTATCGCGAATAGAACTCAACAATGGTCTTCCCCTCAAACTTGGCCTCTATTTCTTCAGGAGTAGGCAGAGATACTATCTGGCCCACCATATTCTGTCTGTCAAGCTGTAACCAGTTAGGTACCATCTTCGAACCGATATTTTCTGCCATATCCTTATAGTATTCCGTGTTCTTGCTGTTTTCTTTCCAGGAAATGGTATCACCTTCCCTGACCAGACATGACGGTACATCGTTCTTATGCCCGTTAAGTCTGATATGACCATGCCGCACTATCTGTCGGGCCTGAGCACGAGAATCGGCAAAACCCAGCCGGTAAACCACGTTGTCAAGGCGCCGTTCCAGCAAAACGACCAGGTTATCTCCGGTAATACCCTGCTGCCTTTCTGCATGAGCAAATAGCCTGCGGAACTGCCCTTCCATAATACCATAAGTATAACGTGCCTTTTGCTTTTCTCTCAACTGGAAACCACGGTCGGAAATCCGTCTACGCCGCCCCCCACTCTGCTGGCCAGGCGGTTTGGCTCTCCTGTCCATAGCACACTTCGGCGTAAAACACCTACTACCCTTCAACATCAACTTCTCACCGCTACGCCGGCATAGACGACATACTGCCTGAGTATTTCTTGCCATTTATTATACCCCCTATACACGCCTTCTCTTGGGAGGCCGACAGCCATTATGCGGAACAGGAGTCATATCCCTGATACTGGTAACGTAAAGACCAGAGCTCTGCAGAGAACGAATTGCCGCCTCACGGCCACTGCCGGGACCCTTAACATAAACCTCCACCTGACGCAGACCGTGGACCATTGCCCTACGTGCCGCATCACGTGCCGCCAGCTGGGCCGCATAGGGCGTACCCTTACGTGAACCCTTGAAACCGGCAGTTCCCGAACTGGCCCAAGCAATAGCTCTTCCCTCCGGATCAGTAAGAGTGATTATCGTGTTATTAAATGTTGACTGAATATAAGCCTTCCCCGCCGGAATAGACTTTTTCTCCCGTCTCCTAGCCTTGTTACGCTTCTTCTCCGCCATTCTAACCTCCCAATTTACAATATCTAAAAACTATCGTTACTTCTTGGTCATGCCGCGCTTCTTACCCCTGCCGGCCACCGTCTTCTTGGTGCCACGACGAGCACGCGCGTTCGTACGTGTCCGTTGCCCCCTGACCGGAAGGCTGTGTCGGTGCCTGATACCACGATAGCTACCGATTTCAATGAGACGCTTGATATCAAAGTTTACCTCTTTCCTGAGATCACCCTCAACTCGATAATCACGGTCGATTACCTCCCTGATGCGGTTAACCTCTTCCTCGGTAAGACTGTCAGCCCTAGTATCGGCATCAACGCCCGCCTGGTCCAAAACCCGCTGGCTCAATTCAGAACCAATACCATAGATATACTGCAGCGCCACCCATATTTTCTTGTTCCTTGGTATATCTACACCTGCTATTCGTGGCATTTAGACCTCCCTATTTACGCGTACTACTCATCCCTGTCTTTGCTTATGGCGGGGATTGGAACATATTACCCTTACCACTCCCCTCCTCCGGATAACCTTACACTTTTCACACCTGGCTTTAACAGAAGCCCTGACTTTCATTGCTACTCCCTCACTTATTGTTTCAGACGGTAGGTAATTCTACCTCTGCTGAGATCATAAGGAGAAAGTTCTACGATCACCTTATCACCCGGCAGCACCCTGATATAATGCAACCTCATTTTACCAGAAATGTGGGCCAAAACCTGATGCCCGTTGGACAGCTCGACCCGGAACATGGCATTGGGCAAAGGTTCCAAGACGCGGCCTTCAACCTCAATAGCCTCTTTCTTAGGCATATCCTACCCCTTCCCCTTCAGGCAACCGTAAGCACCTCCGGCTCAGCATCAGTAACAGCAATGGTATTCTCAAAGTGTGCAGCGAGACTACCATCCGCTGTATATACCGTCCATCCATCATCACCAATTCGGGTATGCCAGTCACCCATACTTACCATGGGCTCGATAGCCAGAACCATTCCCTTTTTCAACACCGGTCCCGTTCCCGGCTGTCCAAAATTGGGGATCTGAGGGTCCTCATGCATCTGACGGCCAATACCATGGCCGGTGTATTCTCTTATTACAGAGTAACCCTTCGACTCTGCAGACTGCTGAACAGCTGCAGAAATATCCCCTAACCTGGCACCGGCATAGGCCCTGGCTATACCCGCTTCCAGTGATTCCCTGGTAGCATCGAGAAGACGCCTAGCTTCAGGACCAATATCGCCTACACCTACAGTCACGGCAGCATCACCCTGAAACCCATTGTATATCGAGCCAAAATCCAGCGACACGATGTCACCCTCCCTCAATACCCTCTCACCAGGAATTCCATGTACTATCTCATCATTCACCGATACACAGACACTGGCAGGAAAACCGTGGTAACCCTTAAAGGACGGTATGGCTCCCAGCTTCTCAATCTCTCTTGATGCCATATTATCCAAATCCCTGGTTTTCATCCCCGGCTTTATTTCTCTGCCGAGAATTTGCAGCACTATGGCCACTATTCTCCCTGCCTGACGCATTATAGCAACTTCTCGCTCCGATTTTATAATGATACCCATCTAACGGCAATTCCCCTCTACCACAGTAAAAATCCTGTCTCTAACTTCTCCTATGCCGCCCATACCATCTATCTCAACCAGCCGCCCTGTTTCCTGAAAATATTCTATAAGCGGAGTGGTTTCCTCAAAGTACACCTCAAGACGCTTCTCAACCGTCTCCGGTCTATCGTCAGGCCGCTGATACAGCTCGCCACCACAATTATCGCATTCCCCTTCCCTCAAAGGAGGAGAACTGATTTCATGATAGGTCGCATGACAGTTACGGCAAACCAAGCGTCCGCTCAACCTCTGCATAAGCGTCTCTCGAGGCACTCTGATGTATATTACACATCCTATATACTCAGAGCGTGATTTCAGGGCACCATCCAGCGCTTCTGCCTGTGTCAAGTTCCGCGGAAAGCCATCAAGCACCACCCCAGAATCAGATTTCAGGGCATCCCATTTCTCCAACACCATCTCAGTTACCATCTCATCGGGTACAAGCAAACCATTCTCCATATACGATTTTGCCCTCTTCCCAAGGTCAGTTTCCTGCGCAAGTGCTTGCCTAAACAGGTCACCCGAGGCAATGTGAGCGAGATGAAACCGCCTTGCTATATATGATGCCTGCGTGCCTTTACCCGCACCCGGGGCACCTAAAAGAACAATGTTCAATATTTCCTCTTATTAATATTTTATTAATATTGATTTTGCCAAATAAAACAAACTACTTAATAAAACCTTCGTAGCGCCGCATCACCAGCTGGGCTTCGATCTGCTTCATAGTATCGAGGGTAACCCCGACCACAATTAAAAGCCCCATACTGGATAGCTGTATCACCTCAATACTGGTAGCCTCTCTGGCAAGAAAAGGTACGATGGCCACTACCGCCAGGAAAAGGGCCCCCGCCCAGGTAATACGCTTGATAACGGAATCCAGGTAATCCTTGGTATTCTTCCCCGGTCTTATACCGGGGATAAACCCCCCCTGCCTCTGCAACGTGCCAGGAAGGTCCTGTTGCTGAAATATGACCATGGTATAGAAAAAGGCAAAAGCCATGGTAAGAACAAAATATAGCCCCCAATAAAACAGGCCCAGTGGCAATGCCGTATTCGGATTAAAAAGCTCCTGAATAAAGTTGGCAAAGTTCGGGTCAGCACCAGCAGGAGCAACAAAGTAACTGGCTATCATACCGGGGAAAATAACAACCGACATAGCGAAGATGAGCGGTATCATTCCAGCGGTATTTACACGTAGCGGGATATGTGTCGATCCCGACTGCCGGTACATCCGTCCACCCTTGAAAACGCTCTTGGCATACTGCACAGGAATACGGCGATGCGCCTCGGTAAAGATGACAATCACGGCAATAACGATAATAATAATGATTACATATCCAACAACGTTGGGGATACCGACGCTCTCCGCAGCAAAGTACCCCTGCTGAATCAGCCTGCCCAGACCGGCCACTATACCACCGAATATTATTATTGAGATGCCGTTACCGATACCGTATTCGGTAATGAGCTCACCCAGCCATACCAAAAACATTGTCCCCGCTATCAGCGAGATTACCATGGCAGCTGTGGGCAGAGCTGCGGCACTGGTTATCACGCCTTCCCTCTGCAGGAGTATCATCTGCCCGTAACCGGCCACACCAGCCATTGGTATGGTCAACCAGTGCGTTATTTGGTTGATTCTATTTCTACCCGATTCCCCCTCCATGGAAAGGGCATGCAAGCGGGGTATAATCGGCGTGAGCAGCATCATGATAATCGATGCTGTAATATAGGGATATACCCCCATTGCGGCAACGCTGAAATTCCTCATCGCACCACCGCTAAACATATCGAGCATTCCCAGCATAGCGTTACGTGAGAAAAGATCCTGCAGCGCCGCAGTATCCACCCCTGGTAGAGGAATATGAGCCACGAAACGGAATATCACCAGTATTCCGATGGTAATGAGTATCCGGCGCCTCAAATCAGGCAGTCGAAAAGCGTCCAGCATTGCCTGGAGTAATCTGGGCCTATTACTCTGTCTCTGCCGCACGACCTAATTCCTCTACAGTACCCCCTGCTGCCTCAATTTTTGCCCTGGCAGCAGCAGAGAACTTATCTGCCTTTACCAAAAGGGAACAATTCAAAGCTCCTTCCGCCAGAACCTTGACCGGATAGCGTAGCGATTTAATAATTCCCACGGCAAGCAGCTTTTCCGGAGTCACCTCACTGCCCTCTTCAAACACACCAAGCTCATCCAGATTCACAATGCTATATTCAACACGGAAAATATTGGTAAAACCGCGCTTCCGTGGCAAGCGGCGGATTAAAGGCAACTGACCACCCTCGAAGCCTGGCTTCATCCGGTAGCCGGAACGGCACTTCTGACCTTTCAAACCACGCCCCGAATAGGTACCATAACCACTACCATTCCCACGCCCGATTCTTTTCCGGTCCTTTCTGGAACCCGGAGCCGGTGATAGTTCATTTTGCCTCACTAGCTCGCTTCCTCCAATTCCACCAGATGTCTTACTTTATTTATCATACCTCGAACTGCCATGCTGTCAGTGTGAATAGATTCCTGGTTCAACCTGCGTAAACCAAGAGATTGCAGTGTCTTCTTCTGGTCCTTGCTGTAACCGATGGGGCTTTTTACCAGCACAACACGCAGCTTAGCCACCGTTTACCTCCTCATGTCCCACATCCCCTACCAAGGATTTATTGTATGGGCGGTTCAAGAACAGCCCGGAAAGATGAAAGCAGATAAGGAGATTGCTTCTTCACTACGTTCATCGCAATGACAAATCGTGATGCGTGATGCGTAGTGCGTAATGCGGAAGAAAGGGAAAGAACGGATAATCGTAGGGGTTCAACAATTTGAACCCTATATCAAGTTGCAAGTAATGTGATGAGAGGCCAGGAAAGATCGTACAACGGAAAATGTACAATGTACAACGACGGAAAGAATGTGAATAGCGGCCACAGAGATTGCTTCGCGGATGCTTAGCAAGAGAGACGGACTCGCAACGACAGAGACCGGAGTCTGCCTTCAGCTGCCGGCTGGAAGTCAGGTCAATGGTTGATGGTTTATAGTCAATAGTCAATGTGACTTTCAGTTACAAGTTACAAGTTTGCAAGTTTCAAGGATTTATTGTAGGGGCGGCCCCAGAACCGCCGGAAAGGAGCGTGAGCGGATAAGGAGATTGCTTCTTCACTGCGTTCATCGCAATGACGAATCGTGTTGCGTGGTGCGTGATGCGTATATGAGAACGAGTAGAACGTGTAGATCGTGTAGAACGAATAGTAAGGGAATAACGGAATGAATAGCGGATAAGGAGATTGCTTCTTCACTGTGTTC
>JAWOBD010000111.1:0-5078 GCA_046498175.1 Dehalococcoidales bacterium
ACTGTAAATAGCAACCAATTTATTATTTCGTTTAACCGCCTCAGTATTTTATTAATCCCCTTTTCTCCAGAATCCACAGGATTCCGGTAACCCTGAGGTCCAGGGTGGTATCCGGCGGCAGGTTGAGAAGAAAATCCGGAAGATTCTCCAGGGGTATTTTAAGAACCTCGATTATCTCCGCGTCATCGAGGTTTTCTCCTCCCCTGTACTCCACATCAGGTGCCAGGTAGTGTTTTACCTGGCTCGGTGTCAGAACGGAGCACTCCGGCGTAACTTCGATGGGTATGAGTTCTCCGGCAACGTAGCCCGTCTCTTCCTGAAGCTCGCGCCTGGCGGTATCTTCCTCTGTTTCCCCTTCCCGGTCAGTAAGCCCGGCAGGTAGCTGGATGGCAAATGCTTCGATGGCGTATCTCCAGTGTCGTTCCAGAACCAGTTCATTATCTGTGGTGACGGCGATGACGGCAACTGCCCCCCGGCTGAAGATATTCTTTCTCTCAACCATTTCCCAGGTCGCCTGTTTTCCTGACCGGGTCATGAAGCTTTTCCTGACGAAGTCGAGATATTTGCCTTCCGATACTATTTCCTTTTTGGTTTCAGTCAAATTGCTTACCTCTCGCGCGATTATTTCCAACCGGTCTTAATGATACAATATTTGCGGTGTACCGGGTAGCTCCGGGGGTGTCATACTTGACAAAGACTCCCCCCGCCACTTAAAGTGTCCATTAAAAAAGTGTTCGGGAAGGGGTTTACCAGAAGTGAAGTCTCTGTTGAAGCCGGTCTTGATAGCGGGTGCCGCGGCTATTATGGCGGTTCCTTTGAGCGGTTGCGGGATGATTAATTCCCTGATATCGCCTTCTGCCCTCAATAGTCAGCAGGCGATTGCCATCATCCAGGTTGCCGGTTTGCCGTACATCGATGATTACTACCAGGAGGCATCCACAGATGGGGATTCCCAATCGACAGTAGAGATAGACGGTGTTACACCGGTCGGCGAATGGACAGCCACCTATGATGGTGAGGGAATATGGCAGGTGCAGGGTATGGTTGCCACCACATCCTGGGGTAATTGCCTGACCACCTGGATACTGGATGAGGAAGATGACAGCAAGATAAGGCTTATCGGTTTCAACTGCGGCTAGTATTTTACTGCGCCTTTCCATTGTATAGATCTTTTTATTTATATACCGGAACCCTTAAACGGATATATGATTTCCGATATTATCCGGCGGATGTGCTGCACCGTATTTCTGCGGCTGCCTCATATTGCCGTACGCTGGAATGTTATGTTATACTACTTATCAGTTACAGAGGGGGGTAAGTTTGGCAAATAATACTGTTACAATCAAGCAACTTCTGGAGGCGGGCGCACACTTTGGGCATCAGACCAGCCGCTGGCATCCCCGGATGAAGAGGTATATTTTTACCAAGCGCAACGGGATTCATATCATTGACCTCGAACAGACAGTGGTTATGCTGGAGACTGCCTGTAATTTCATCGAGCAACTGGCTGCCGATGGCGGTACAGTTCTTTTTGTCGGCACCAAAAAGCAGGCCCAAGAAGCGATAGAGGAAGAGGCTACACGCTGCGGTATGTACTTTATCAACCAGCGATGGCTGGGTGGAGTACTGACCAATTTTAATACCATCCAGGGTCGTATCGATTACCTGGTGCGTTTGGAAGATCAGGAAGCGAGGGGCGAGCTTGAGTGCCTGCCCAAGAAGGAGGCCTTGAAGCTGAGGAAAGAGGTGGTGCGTCTCAACCGGATGATAGGTGGCATCAAGGAGATGGTCAAGCTGCCTTCGGCCCTCTTTGTTGTCGACGTTATCAAGGAGAGACTGGCGCTGGATGAGGCGAGGAAGGTCGGCATACCGGTGGTGGCTGTTGCCGATACTAACTGTGACCCCACCGGCATCGAATATCCGATTCCGGCCAATGATGATGCTATCAAGGCTATAAGGTTGATATGCAGCCGGATTGCCGGCTCTGTTTTACAGGGTAAGGCGGGCGGTGCCGATTTTATGAGCCGGGAAGAAGGCCAGCAGGAGTTCGAGGGTACAGAAGAGAAGGCTGATTCCGGCGATGAGACGCCGGCGTTTGCGGCTCACAATGATGAATATTAGGAGGACTTGGACTTGGAAATTCCAGCGTCAAAAGTAAAGGAATTGAGAGAACAATCAGGAGCTGGAGTTATCTCCTGCCGTAATGCTCTTGTAGAGGCTTCGGGAGACCTGGATAAGGCACAGCAGATTTTGAAGGATAAGGGCATACTGAAGGCGGAGAAGAAGATGGAGCGTTCTACGACCCAGGGAATAGTCGAAGCTTATGTGCATACCGGTGGTCGTATCGGCGCCATAGTAGAAGTTAACTGCGAGACCGATTTTGTCGCCCGTACCGATGAGTTCAAGGAACTTGCCCATAATATCGTCATGCAGGTGGCTGCAATATCACCACAGTATATATCCGATGATGAAGTACCCGAGGGTGCAGAGGTGGAACCGGAAGAGGCCTGCCTGCTCAAGCAGCCTTTTATCAAGGACCCCAGCAGGACCATCAACGACATAGTAGTCGAGACCATCGCCAAGCTGGGTGAGAATATCAGGATAGCCAGATTTGCCCGTTTCGAAGTGGGTAGATAGGTAGAATAATATGACCACGGCCGGTTACAAGAGAGTCCTCCTCAAGTTAAGCGGGGAGGCTTTTCGAGGTAAACTGGAATATGGAATCGATGCCGATACTCTTTCAAGAATAGCCGGGCAGATAAAACAGGTTATGGAAACGGGTGTGGGTGTGGCCATTGTTGTGGGGGGTGGCAATATCTGGCGTGGGGCTATTGCCCAGCAGAGGGGAATGGACAGGGTTACTGCGGACTATGCCGGCATGCTGGCAACCGTGATAAATGCCCTGGCTCTCCAGGACAAGCTGGAAGAAATAGGGATCGTTACCAGGACCCAGACCGCAATTGGTATTCAGCAGGTAGCCGAACCATACATCAGGCGCCGTGCCATCAGACATCTGGAAAAAGGCAGGGCGGTCATTCTTGCCGGTGGTACCGGAAACCCCTATATGACGAGCGACACCGCTGCAGCCCTCAGGGCGATAGAGGTGGAGACTGAGATACTGCTTATGGGCAAGAATAACGTGGATGGCATCTACAGCGCAGATCCCAACAAAAATACGAACGCCAAAAGATACGATAAATTGAGCCACCTGGAAGCGTTGAACCTGAGGCTCAATGTGATGGATGCCACCGCGCTATCTCTCTGCCTGGAGAACAATTTGCCCATAATGGTCTTCGATCTGAATGCCCCACGGGCACTGGAGCGTGCCGTAAGCGGCGAGCCTATCGGTACCCTGGTAAACAGTGAGGGATAGATATTATGGACGATAATACCTCGTTAACCAAGACCGAAACAAAGATGAAGACATCGGTGGAGGCTCTAAGGAAGGAGCTGAGCAGCATCCGTACCGGGCATGCTACTCCGGCCCTGGTTGAGCATATCAAGGTGGAATATGCCGGTGTTCCTACATCGCTTATCCAGATTGCTGGTATCTCAACGTCGGGGGCCAGTACCCTTGTGATCCAGCCCTGGGATAAGGGTAGCCTGCGCAGCATTGAGAAGGCGATACTTAAATCGGATCTCGGTTTGAACCCGGTCAACGACGGGAATATTATAAGAATTAATATCCCGCCTCTCAGTGAAGAGCGCCGGCAGGAGATGATAAAGGTGGTAAGGGCGAGGGTGGAGAAGGAGCGGGTTATCATACGAAATATCAGGCGGGATACTATGGAAGAACTGCGTAAGCTGGAGAAGGATAAGGAAATATCTCAGGATGATTTGAAGCGTACCCTGGATCAGTTACAGAAACTGACCGATAAATATGTGGAAATGGCCGGGGAAGTAGGGCAGGATAAGGAAACCGAGCTCAAGCAGGTATAGCCTGTCCGAAATGGAGGGCAGGCAAAAGCGCTTACGTTGGTTCAGAATATAGTATGGAAGATGCTTTACCAGCCGCGGAAGAAAATGGACCTTTGCCCCGGCATGTTGCTGTTATTATGGATGGCAACGGCAGATGGGCGGAATCCCGCGCCTTGCCGAGATATAAAGGGCATATAGCCGGTGTCGATAGCGCCCGCGCTGCAATAAGATACCTTAACAACCATTACCACCTGGAATATCTCACTCTTTATGGGTTCTCTACGGAAAACTGGAGCCGTTCCGAAGATGAAGTTGATGGTATATTCGGTATATTCGAAAAGATAATAGACAGCGAGTCGGAGGAGCTTCACCGGCAGGGGGTTGTGCTTCGCCACCTGGGGTGCCTTGAAGAGCTTCCCGGAAGTCTGCAGAAGAAAATCAATGAGGCGATCAAGCTGACGGAGAACAACCGGGGTATGACGCTCGGTTTCGCCTTCAATTACGGTGGACGCGGGGAGATCATCAATGCAGTAAGCCGTATTGTCGCCGATGGTATCCGGCCGCAGGATATAAATGAGGACCTGTTCGGCTGCTACCTCTATACCAGCGGTATGCCTGAAGTCGATTTGCTGATTCGTACCGGCGGTGAACTCCGCGTCAGCAACTTTTTAATCTGGCAGACAGCATATAGCGAATACTACTTCACCGATGTTCTGTGGCCCGATTTTGGCGAAAAGGAGATCGATAAGGCGATGCTATCATATCATCAGAGACAGAGGCGCTTTGGTGGGTTATAATTAATTGAATAGCAGGGCCTTATGCTGAAGAAACGGGTTATTACATCCCTCTGGTTCGCCTCTCTTATATCGGCTGTGGTCTGGTTCGGCGGCGAGAGCGGTTTTACCGTGTTGGTAGCCGTTTTCGGTATTCTTGCCGCCCTCGAATTCTATCGGATGATAGAGAAGGTTAAGCCGCAACCGTTCAGCTACTTTGGTCTGGTCTGGACAACGCTTTTTATTCTCAGTCGTAACGCGGAGCTTTTATCTCTGCGTGCTTCTTTTTTATCATCGGGTTTGATTATCCCGCTTCTTTTTACTTCGGCAGCGGTTATTCCATTGATAGGTATGTGGGAAAAACATTGAAGAAATTAAAGAGGAGCT
>JAWOBD010000101.1:0-14249 GCA_046498175.1 Dehalococcoidales bacterium
GTTTTATCTACGACCTGCAAACAGCAGGGCTTGCTGGCAAAAAGAGCACGGGCAACGGCAGCAGAAACAGTGCCGGCATACTTACTCCAGCTCCGTCATCTTTTATGATATCTCCCGGCAAAGCAGGCTTTCAGGAAATGGTAGAGGATATCGAGGAAGGGCTGGTTATCGAATACCTGATGGGGGCATCACAGGGTAATGTTTTGAGCGGGGATTTCAGCGGCAACGTGTTGCTGGGATACAAGGTAGAAAAGGGCAAAATAACGGGTAGAATAAAGAATACCATGGTCTCCGGTAATATTTACCATCTCCTTAAGGATATTGCCGCCGTCGGTAACGACGCCAAGTGGGAAGGCGACTCCATCAATACGCCGTCCTTCTATTTTCCCGGGATATCGGTAGCGGTGAAAAATTAGTACAAAAGGCGTTAAAGAGTGAAAAAATTGGTCAAAATCTACGCCCGACCCAAACTCAACTCCCCCGTTATGCTGGCGATCTGGCCTGGTATTGGTAATGTAGCCACCATCGCCGGCAACTATCTTCTCAAGAAGCTCGACTTCAAGAGACTGGGGGAGATCGAATCTTCATATTTTTTTGACCCCATCGGTATAGTGGTTCGCGACCACGTCGTCGAAGCACCACAATTCCCACATAACAAATTCTACTACTGGAAGAACAGGGAAGGTTATCACGATTTAATACTGTTTATCGGTGATGACCAGCCCGCCTCAAAGAGCTATGAGTTAGCCAACTGCGTACTGGATGCCGGTATCCGATTTCTGGTCAAACGTGTTTACACCCTGGCAGCAGCCCTGACTCGAATTCACCATACCGAACAACCCAAGGTATGGGGTGTGGGTACCACTCCTGAATTGACCCGATACCTGAAAGAAAACGGGCTGATCCAAAAGGGGAATCTGCAAATCGCAGGCCTCAACGGTTTGATGCTGGGAGTTGCCAAGGAACGGGATATCGAGGGAATATGCCTGCTGGGTGAGGTGCCGATGTACGCAACCAAAGTACAAAACCCGATGGCTTCCCTTATGATAGTGAAGGCGATCAGCCGAATACTGAACTTTGAAATCGACCTCGCCGAATTGACCCAGATGGCAATAGAGACCAGAGAAGGGATGAAACAGGCGGCAGCCGAGGCTATGGGTGAATACATAGACCACTTCACCGAACCAATATGGGAAAGTGATGAAACCGACGAAGATTTTGAGGATTGAGGGAGAAACAGCCAATATGCCGTTACCGGTACAGGAAATTATCACCGGCATTGCCGATAAAGACCGGCCGCTGAGCAATTCGAACCTTGCCTACCTGTCCAGCCTGGAGCCGGAAGCGCTCAGCTTTTTCCAGGTGCTATGGCCATCGATAGTTACAGAACAGAGGCAAAAGATCATTCAGAGGCTCGTCGAACTTGCTGAAGAGCATTCGGCGCTGGATTATGAAAATATTTTCAGAGCCTGCCTGAATGACCAAGATAGTGTAGTAAGAAGCAGGGCGATAGAGGGCCTATGGGAGATCGAGGAGCCCTACCTGGTCAATATCCTGATCAACATTATGGAAAGCGACGTCTCCGAAATGGTGCGGTCTTCAGCAGCCACAGCACTGGGTAAGTTTACCATGATGGCCGTAGAGCAGAAACTGCGCCCAGAATACACTCTAAAAATATACCGCTCGATTATAAACACGCTGAACGATATCAACCAGCCGATAGAAGTTAAACGGCGCGCCTTAGAAGGTCTATCACCCCTCGACTCACCAGAGATACGAAAACTGATCGATGAATCCTACCACAGCGATAACCATAATCTTAGAGCCAGTTCTATTTACGCAATGGGGAAAACCTGCAATTCGTCCTGGCTACCGTTACTGCTAGACGAGGCCACCAGTAACGACACCGAGATACGATATGAGGTCGCAGTAGCTTTGGGAGAACTGGGCGAAAAGGAATCGGTTCCCCGTTTAATCGAACTTGCCACCGACCCTGATATTGAGGTGAAACTGGCTGCCATCAGATCGCTGGGGCATATTGGTGATACCGGAGCAAAGAACTTTCTTAAAAAAATACGGGATAAATCCAGCGCAACAGTCAAGCAGGCAACAGAAGAAGCCCTACAGGAAATAAGGATATTGGCTGAAGGTACACCGCTATTCTAATGGTAACCGGTTTTCCCGACGATGATACCACCCCCGCAGGTAGTGCGGGTAGTACGAAATAGACCTTAGATATCTTAATTCGGGCGACGTTTAATCGAAAGGTTGGTTGAGATGGCCGACAACAGCTATCAGGCTATAAAGTGGTTGGGCAACAAGGTAATTATACTGGACCAGACCAGGCTTCCCAGTGAAGAATTATACCTGGAGCTTGCCAGTTATAGTAGTGTCGCCGCAGCAATAAAGGAAATGAAAATCCGTGGGGCCCCGGCAATTGGAGTGGCTGGTGCCTATGCAATAGCCTTGGGTGCACTGAATATAGCGGCCGACCATGTGGAAGACTTCCTGGCACAGCTAGAGGTGGTTATAAATAGTGTGGCCGCGACCAGGCCAACAGCGAGGAATCTGTTTACGTCCATTGAGCGCATGCGCCATGCCTCTAAAACATCTCGGGATACAGAAGAGGTTATCGAAGCACTGGTGAATGAAGCCCAACGGATTCACGCTGATGAGTCTGCAGCTACCGAGGGGATTTCCAGATTCGGCGCTGAGCTGATCGGTGAAGGAGCTACTGTCCTCACCCACTGTAACACCGGACCCCTGGCAACCACCGGCCGCGGCACCGCCCTGGGAATAATCCTAAGGGCCAACGAGACTGGCAAGAAAATCAGAGCCATCGCCGGGGAAACCCGCCCTCTGCTTCAGGGTGCCCGCCTCACCGCCTGGGAACTGAAGAAAGCAGGGATCCCGATTACCCTTATTACCGACTCCATGGCAGGATATTTTCTCCGCCAGGGCAGTATCGACTGCGTCATCATCGGTGCTGACCGGATAGCCGCCAACGGGGATACCGCCAACAAGGTGGGCAGCTATAGCCTGGCCGTGCTTGCAATGGAAAATGGCGTCCCTTTTTATGTGGCCGCTCCGGTTAGCACCATTGACCGGTCAATGGCCTCCGGGAAGGACATCACTATCGAGGAACGGGCCCCCGAAGAGGTTACCTGCTGCCAGGGCTCGATAATAGCTCCCGAAGGTACCTGTGCCGCCAACCCCGCCTTCGACATCACCCCCCACTACTATATAAACGCCTTCGTTACGGAAAGGGGTATTGTCCGAGAACCCTACCAGGAGACGCTAAAGGAAATTGTCATCACGGCAGATAAAAACAGCGACTAGCATAGGAGTAAAACTGGATGGAAAAGGTAAGAATAGGAGTAATCGGGGGAAGCGGGCTCTATAAAATCCAGGGGCTAACCGATATCAAAGAGATAAACCTCGAGACTCCTTTTGGCAGAACAAGCGACAGCTTGACCATCGGCCTCCTGGAAGGTATTGCCATCGCCTTTCTACCCCGTCACGGGAGAGGACACCACCTTTCGCCAGCCGAAGTACCCTACCGCGCCAATATCTATGCCCTGAAGAAAATGGGTGTGGAGAGGATTATTTCGGTCAATGCCGCAGGCAGCCTCAGGCAAGAATTAAAACCCGGAGAACTGGTAATACCCGACCAGCTTATCGACCAGACCCGGGGTCGGAAAAGCTCCTTCTTCGATGGCGGCATTGTCGCCCACAGTATCTTTGCCGAACCCTTCTGCCCAGAACTGAGGGAGATTCTGTACCAAGCAGCCGGCAAGGCCGGCGCTTCTGTCCATCGGGGAGGAACATACCTGGTTATAGAGGGTCCGGCCCTTTCTACCCGGGCTGAATCCAATCTCTATCGTAGCTGGAAAGCCGATATCATCGGTATGACCACTTCGCCCGAAGCGAAGCTGGCCCGGGAGGCAGAGATATGCTACGCAGCTATTGCCGGCATCACCGACTACGACTGCTGGCAGAAACAAGCGGAGCCAACGCCAATCGACGCCATTATCGAGAAACAGAAAATAAGCACCGGTCTTATCAGGGAAACCATCCGCCTCTCCACCGGCAAAATACCCGGGGGGCGAAACTGTAACTGCGGCATCGCTATGAAATCGGCAATCCTTACCGACCCCGCAACCATCCCCCCTGAACAAAAGGAAAGACTACAGGCATTGATAGGGAAATACCTTGGTGACGAGCATTGACCGCTAAGTGGTACTAGTCTTACAATGCTCATGCGAGCAGCCTTGCCATGTTCATCCCCATTATTGCTTCTTTTTCTCTTTGCGGTATATCCAGTTCCTCTATAGCACTTACAGAAGCGGAGATATCAGAATTGCCCGGATAATCGCTGCCCCATAAAATGCGCTCTGAACCAACCATATCCCTGGTACACATCAGAGCATGACGGGATGTAACACCGCTGGTATCAATATATATCCGTTTCAGATAATCGCCGGGCGGGGCGAGCAGGTCCTTAACGATGCCCCTTCCTCTGAGCATACGGTAGATACTATCGAATCTCTCCTTTATAAAGGGAGTTACTCCTCCAAAATGGGCAAAAACAAGCTTGAGTTCGGGGAATCGCCTCAGTGTACCGGCCATAATCAATTTACCGATACATATCGTGGTATCAAAGACAAACTCGATTACCGGCGTAAGTAGAGGGTCCCTTACCCGCTCATAACCGATCGGATTGATGGTTTGTGGGTGGACAAAAACAGGTATACCCTCTGCCTCCAATCTATCGTAGAGGGGCAAAAACCTCTCGTCATCAAGATATATCCCATCAAAGCTAGTAGCCAGAGAGAGAGCACGAAAACCAAGCCCCTGCGTCGCTCGCTCAAACTCCCGAACCATTTCCTGTGGTTCGTCCACAGGAAGAATAGCCGCCCCCATAAGCCGCTCCGGATACATCTTCATCACACCGGCAATATAGTCATTGTATATCCGGGCCACCTCCTTAAGGCCACCCATTTTCCGATAGGCATCATTGGTAGGATATACTATCAGGCTCCTATCAATACGGTGTTCGTCCATAACCTTGATCTGGTTCTCGATATCCCCCCAGGCTCTGGAATAGAAGTGGGAATTGGCAATGATTTCTTCGGGTAGCCGGTGAGTATGCGCATCGAAAATCATTCTTCGGGGTGCTCCTGGCGGTAGGGAATTACCGGTTTTGTCCAGGGGGTACGCTGATTAATAACCGAGATCTCCAACGGGCAAACATTGGCCGGGACAGAGAGGGCAAATTTTACCGCGTCCTCTATTACAGAGGTTTGAATCAGCCGTGATTTATCCACCGAAATCTCGGTAAGCCCACCCGTCAGAGCCGTGTCGGTTACTCCCGGCATTATCGAGGTTACCTTGATTCCATAGTCCCTTACTTCCCAGAAAAGGCCCTTGTTAAATGCATTCAGGGCACGTTTCAATGAGGAATACACAATGAAATTTCTCGGTGGCGGATCCACTAGTGTAGAGCCCGAGGTTATATTGATAATGGCACCGCCCCTATTTTCCATAAAGTGGTTAACCATAAGACGTGTGAGCATAACCGCCCCGAAGTAATTGGTGTACATCAACTTGGCGATATCTTCCAGCGGCTGTTCGGGAAAGGGATACTGGCTGCTCACTCCCGCACTGTTTATCAAGACATCTATCTTACCAAATTCCCCGATAGCATTGCTGGCCAGGTTTTCCAGATCAGCCTGCCTGGTGATATCACAGACCACCGGCAAAACCCGCACTCCACATTCCCGAGACAGGCTCTCTGCCACCTCCTTCAGCATTTCCTCCCCCCTTGCGGCGAGAACCAGGTCCATTCCTTCACCCGCCAGCGCCCTGGAAACCGACTGGCCTATACCCCGGCTGGCTCCGGTAATAACTGCCGTCTTACCCTGTAATTTACCCATAATTTAACCCTCTGCTTCCCTCTCTATCACCTTTTTGAAAATCTCGAGGTTCTCCCGAGAATGCTTGTTAATAAAGCCCTCAACCTGCTCATCGTTGAACTTGGCACCGTCAGCCATGGTGAAGTCCTGAATCCAGGTCAAGTTTATCCCCTCCGGTTGGGGAGTATAGAGCCAGATGATCTTCATGTGTTTGAAGGGAAACGTCGGTTCCATCTTTTGAGCATAGGTGAAGTAATAGTCCTTGAACAGAAGCCGAAATGATTGCCAGGAATTGCCCTCGTCATTGGTCAACTGGAAGGTTATCTTGTTCCCCTCCTTTTTCAACACCCTGGCATCGGTATATTCACCACCGAATAGCTCCGTCCACCTCTCAATATTGTTGGAGATATCGAACACCTTTTCATAAGGTGCCTTGATCAGAATAGAGTTTACCGTATGTCCCATTATTACACCTCCTTTATTACTCGATAATAGCCACCGCCCTTACCGCGGAAGCTCCAACATCCTTTATCTTGACTGGGAAACAGGATACCCGGAAACCGTAGGGTGAGGGAACCTTATCAAGATTGGTCAGCCTCTCAATATGGCAATACTCCTTCTCCCTTCCGTAAAAGTGAGCCGGCCATAGGTAATCGCTGTTCTTGGTGCGGAGAAAATCGGCCACCATTTTGTACATAGGCCGGTCAAAGCTGAAGGCATCAATCCCGACCACCTTAACTTTAAAGTCCAAAACAAAGGCAAGCGCTTCACGGCTTACCCCGACATAATGGGAAAAATACTTCCTCGTTCCCCACAGCCTGTCGGACCCAGTATGAATCAGGACGATATCCATCGGCTTTATCCGATAGGACAAAGCACTAACGGCCGCCTCCATATCTTCTCTGGTAATAACACTCCCCGGATCTTTATGAGAACAGTCCAGTATCACGCCGTCACCGTAGCACCACTCCAGAGGAATATTCTCGATCTTCTTGGCCTCTCTTCCCTCTGATAGGGGGCCATAGTGATAGGGAGCATCAAGGTGAGTGCCATGGTGAACAGTGGCATTAACCCTTTCCAGAGACAAGAACTGGCCATCCGGAAATGAATCGCGAGTAATACGCTCCTTCCCCATGATGTACTTCAGGCGGCCCCGGAACCCTTGTAATCTCGCCCAGAGGCGCCCGAAACGATCCCCTCCACTCCTATGCTCCCATCTTTCTATCTTCAAAGGATGAGGCTCGAAAACTGAATCATCAATGGGAAGACTCAGGTCAATAATCTTCATCAGCCCAGCTTCCCCTCTACAGTCTTCACTACATCAAGGACACTATGACGGTTGGTAACCTCGCCATCACTGATCTTTATGTTGAACTCCCGCTCCAGCGCCACAATAAATTCCAGTGTCTCCGTAGAGTCCATTTCAAGATCATCTCTCAGATTGGCACCAGAATCTATCTCTCCCGCCTCCATATCAAGGAATTGGGCGAAAAACCCCCTGATCTTTTCTCCGTTGTTATCCAGCATATTCTCAGCTCCTTTCTACGGCCAGAACAGTGTTTATGCCACCCCGGCCACGTGAGATAATGAGGGCCTTGTTAACCTCCTTGACCCTGACCTCATTGGGTACATAATCCAGATTACACTCCGGATCTTCGGTACGATAGTTTATCGTGGGCAGGATCACCCCATCCCGCATAGACAGAAGAGTACTGACCAGGTCAACAGCCCCCGATGCCCCCAGCAGATGCCCGTACATTGACTTCGGAGCACTGACAGGCAATTCCTTGGCATAATCGCCAAATACCTCTCTTATTGCCCTGGTCTCACTCAAGTCACCAATCCATGTCGCCGCACCATCGGCACAGATGTAATCAATATCGGTGGGGAGATATCCAGCGCTGTCCAGGGTTTTCCTTATCGCCTTGGCCAATCCCACACCGCTACGGTCCGGCATTATACGATGAGAACCGTCGCATGAAGACCAGAAACCAGTAATAGCACCGTATATCCTGGCCCCCCTGGTTCGAGCGGATTCCATATCCTCAAGGGTCACGATTGCCGCACCTTCACCTATTACAAATCCATCCCGTTCCCTATCAAAGGGACGATAGGGACCACGGGAGAGCGAACCCTCCGTGCTACAACAGAGCAGGGCATATGGCGTAACCGGTGCTTCGGTCCCTCCGGCCAGTGCGATAGCAACCTTTTTGTTTCTTACCACCCTCACCGCATATCCGATAGCCATCAAAGAACCGGACCGGTCAGCAACCACCGTCTTACTGTAACCCTTGATACCATAGTGTATTGATACCTGTCCCTGGGGAGCCGCGGCAAACCAGGCACTGGCATTATATGGACTCACGCCGTCACGCCCTTCTTGATAAAGGTCACGCAACTCTGTCTCGGCATAAAGCCACCCGCCCAGGGTATTCCCCAGGAGCACACCAACACTGTACGGGTCTTCCCTGGTCAAGTCTATTCCGGCATCATTGAGGCTCTGCTCGGTAGCCACCAGAGCCATCACCGAGAATTTGTCCATTTTCTTTAAAATACGGCGGGAAAGGTGACCTGTCTGCAGGTCCTTGACCTGCCCGGCCAGTTGTGAAGGATAGGCAGAAGCATCAAAACTGGTGATGGGCGAGATAAAATCCTTTACCTCCCTTAAGTTTTTCCAGAAGTCATCTTTACCTATCCCTGGAGGAGCTACTATGCCCAGTCCGGTTACCGCTATCCTGTTCAATTTGGTTTCCACCTACTCAATATCATTGATGAATGAACACCGGAAAAACCACTGCTCGTTTTCAAAATATGGTCAACCTTTTTTTCCCGTGCTTTGTTGGCAACGTAGTCAAGGTCACAAGCCGGGTCAGGCACTTCCTGGTTTATGGTCGGGAGAAGAATATTATTTTCAAATGTGAGGGCCCCAGCGACAAGCTCTATGCTGTTTGCCGCAGCCAGCGGGTGACCTACCATAGATTTAAGAGAGCTGGCTGGAATATCATATGCCTTCCTGCCGAAAACCTGCTTGTAGGCATTGGTCTCAAATACGTCGTTCTGTCTGGTAGAGCTCCCGTGAGCGTTGATATAATCTATGTCATCGGGCAGTAAACCGGCATCGTCCAAGGCAATTCTTATCGACGGCACCATACTGCTACCATCCTCGGGCAAATCGGTCATATGATAGGCATTGCAACATGTACCGAAACCGGTCAGCTCACAGTAGATGTGAGCACCACGTTGCAGGGCATGCCCCAGCTCTTCCAGTACCAGTATGCCACAGCCCTCGGAGAGAACAAACCCGTCTCTCTCCCTATCAAAGGGCCGCGATGCCTTTTCTGGATCATCGTTCCGTGCGGAGATTACGTTCAACACATCAAAGGAAGCAAAGGTTATCGGGCATAACGGAGCCTCGGAAGCTCCAGTAATCATGACATCAGCCATACCGTCCTGAATAGCATCACAGGCAACAGCTACCGCATCGCTACCTGCGGTACATCCGGTGGAAACCGTGGCACATATGCCCTTCAACTGGTAGCGTGCCGATATCTCTGTTGACGGTGTATTAAACATGGATGCGTCATAGAGGTGAGGCCGTACCTTGCTGGGGTCAATGGGGTCCTTGCCACCGTTGGTCACCCTCAAAAACTCCTCGTCCATATAACGGGTACCGCATATAGCATTGGCAAGACAGACTCCGGTCCTTTCCCGGATTTCATCATCGAACTTTACTCCAGCATCATCGACAGCGCTCTGTGCCCCGGCCACGGCAAACTGCACATAACGATCCATACGTTCTACTTCCTCACGGTCAAGGCCGAAAGAAAAGGGGTCAAAATCGATAACCTGGGCCGCCATCCGGGAACGGAACTGGGATAGGTCGTAATCAGTAACCAGCCTGACACCCGATACTCCCGAAACCGAGTTCTCCCAGAAAGCATCCTTACCGATACCATTGGGGGAAATAATTCCCAGTCCAGTTACCACAACTCTTCGCCTCATTGCTAAACCCTCCTGACGCTGAATCGGATTATTCCGTTATCGGGGCAAACAACCCTTGAATTTTCGTTCTCATTCTCAGAAAAGGGGAATTTGGCTCCCATATTAAGGGCAAAAATAACCGGGAAAAGGGCATTATAGGCACCCCCACAAAAACCATCTGGAGTCTTGAGCCCTGTAACCTCGATGTTATCTCCAGGCTGGTAGCCGTAGGCACAATGGCCATTTACATCTTCCACCGTTATAATCATCTTCTTGGGACTTGGCCCATGATTCTCTTTCTTTACCCCCTTCTCTATCTCACCGGAACTGGTGAGAACCTGGGTGAAAAACTCCACCTTACCGCCGTCAGGACAAGTGGTATGTATCGAGCGCGGGTTATCCTCGAACTTGAATTCCGCACCAAAGGTAAGGGCATAGAGACAGGGGAAAAGCACAGTAGCAGCCCCTTGACAGAATCCAGCCGGGGTCTTTGTGAAATCCTCAAACAGGAAGGTATCGCCCTCCTTGTAACCACGATAGCACTCCTCTTTTACCTTGCTCACCGTAACCAGTAGAGGAATATCGTGAAAATTCTTTCGGGCTCCAGCCATTTTGTTGTCCTGTGTCATTTCAAACCCCCAGTTTCATTCAAAATTTCGGTTTCACCAATAAACCTGCCGCTGCCTTCGACACGGTGTACCATCTCTACCATTTTCTGATTGAGTGGAGCGCCTGTCCCAATCTTATCTCCCAGACGGACTATCTCCCCATTAAAGTAGTCGATTTCAGAATTCCTCTCCCTTTTTATGCTCTGTAATATAGACCCATATAGAGGTTCCCGGCTCAGATTGATCATCATCTGGGAAAACACCTTTCCCGACTCCTCCAGCGGCATACCGGCAAGACCGCGCAATCTCTCCACCGGAAATTCCGGCAGCGGCGCCAGTTCTATTCCGGCACGGTCAACGACTTTCAGCGCCTCACAGAGAAGGCGTATACTCAAACAGGCAATACCGTGGTGAGAGAATGTTTCCTGCATGCTCTTCCCGGTCAGGGCAGGCAGACAATTATTCATGTTCAAAAATAGCTTTAGCCATTTCATTCCATTTATCTTCTCCGTGATTCGGACAGAGAAAGCAACCGATAACTGTTCTGCTATGCTCTTAAGAATACCCTCATCACAGGTCGAAAAAGGCTTGCCAATTACCCAGTCGCCCTCAAAGTTATGTACCACCCGACCTGGCTCAAGATAGGTAGAACCAAACATGACGATACTGCTGGCGATATTCTCCCGCGGCACTTTACCTGCCAGTATCTCCTCCGCTTTAACCCCATTCTGTACGGTAAGAAAAGTTGTGTTTGTTAAATCTTGAACATTGCTGTCAAGGGCAGATGAAAGATCCTGGGTTTTCACCGCCAGCACAACCAGATCACAGTTCTCTTCTGCTTTCTCAGCAACATCAACCTGAATATTTTTCTTTCCCCTTACTCCCTCAATGGTAAGACCACGGCTCCGGACAGCGGCAACATCCCTGTTCCGCCCGGTCAGAGTAACGGCGACGCCCTGCTCGGCAAGGTATCCCGCCACCAGGGCACCGATTGCGCCGGCACCGATAACCAGTACCTTCATCAATTTAACCCCAGACGTTCTTTCGTCTCAGCAAGCGGCCTGCCCTGCCTATCCCAGCCACGCAACTGGTAGTATTCATCCAGCATATGCTCAAAGGCCAGCCTGTCCAGCTTGAGGTCCCTTTCCTCCGGTTTCAAACCCTCCTGCCACTCCAGAGGCTCGAAGTATCTGGGCGGAGGCAAATCGTCTTCTCTCTTTACACCCTCTCTGACCAGAAACATCCTTTCGATATTAACTATTCGCTCCCCGGCAGCGAACATTTCCTCGGCCGTCAGACTGATTCCGCTGGCACTGCCCACCAGCCTCGACAGAAATCCGAAATCTATCAGACCAGGCTGGCAATGGAAGGCAATCAGCTTGCAAAGCCCAAGCGCATCAAGCAGAGCCATATATGTCTCCCACCACCAGATTACCCTCCATTTTCCCCGGTAACTGCGGGGGTCAGCGGAAACCTCCCCCCCATATATATCTCTCAAAGTATCGGCATCCAGCCGATAACTCTCCCAGGTAGGCCTGCTTCTCAGATGGTCCAATCCCCGTGATGCGGTGGCATCCCCCAGTGCATAGGCAGGGAAATACCTCAAATCAGCCGGGTCCGACTGGGGAAGGTTTTTCGCCCAGACAAGATAACTTCCTGTCTCCTCGCCCAGACGCTTCACCGCCTCCTTTGCCCCATCCGCCAGAATATCTCCCAGATCCTTCCTATAGGCTATCTGTTGCACCAGTTCAATAATGGCCTCTTCCTTTCCCCATCCAAGCTCGAGACCGTTGGCCAGTTTTTTATCTATCACTCCCTTATCGATCAGCTCTATCACCCAGGCGATCAAATTGGCCGTGGAGCTGGAATCCAGACCGAGACGGTTGACCAGGTCATTGAGATAAAGAACCGTTTCCAATCTCGTTATGCCCACTACGGGGCCGAAACTGGCCAACACGGAATATTCCGGCCCTTCGCTTACTGTATCGCCGACCCGGTATCCATGATGACAGGAAACCGGACAGGAAAAACACCCCGATTTACCTGTATAGTATTTATCCTTGAGAATATTGGGGGAAATATCTTTATTCTGGGGAAATTTCGTGGAGAGTCCATTACAAACCCGGCCCATACCAAGGCGGCGGTTGACCAGTATATAGAGCAGGGATGAACCGTAATCCCCGAGGAGCTTGATCAGCGGTTCCTTAACTAGACCGCTTTGAAATTCCCCGGCCAGACTATTGAATTCAACTTCATTGTCTGGCCTTAACGCTTTGCTACCATTCACAACTACAGCTTTCAGTCTCTTCGATCCCATAATGCACCCCATCCCTGTTCTACCAGCCGTATTTTTCTGCCGATTAACGATGCAGGCAAAACGAACCAGATTCTCTCCAGCTACTCCTATAGATATCGACTGACTGTAACGGCCGTACCTTTCCGTCAAAAGCCGGTTGGTCTCAACGGTAGATTTCCCCCATACCTCCTTCGCATCTTCAATACTTATTCCCCGATCATCCATATAGATATAAACCGGTTTTGAAGACTTTCCCGTGATAAAAAGGAAATCGATCCCGGTCCTTTTCATATAGGACCCGAAGTAACCCCCTATATTGGAATCACCAAGCAGCCCCGTTTCCGGAGATTTCCCCGAGATATTGCACCTGGACGCACCTATTCCCTTCAAACCAGTGACCAATCCCGGCCCAATAATGAGCGGGTTCTCTGGCGACAAAGGGTCAGTTCCTGAATTTACCTTGTGATAAAGCAAATAGGCATTAATCCCACGCCCACCGAGAAAGCACCGGGTAGTTTCTTCCGGTAGCTCGCCAACACTTATCTCTCTGGAAGCCAGGTCCAGATAAGCTATCCTCTGCAGGAGCATACATTCCCCTGATGTGATGGAAATAGCATGATTTTAATCAAGCCCTTATTTCCAATCTATCGTTTTTGATGACACATCAATCAACCTTGCTTGAAAAGCCATAACCGATAAGCCCCTTACCGGTATGGATAGCCGCACTGGCTGACTCCTCGGCAATTTCCAGCCACTCAAAATCAAGCTCTTTAACCAGCATCCCCCTGAGCTTCTCGGCACGATCAATAGCTCTGGTATGTCCGATAACCCCGACGAGTTTGCCGCCACTGCTTCGTTCTTTTGTTATCTCGACCAGCTTTTCCAGTATCTGGCCAACGGTCTTTGAACGGGCAACCGGTCTCAAGGACCCCCCTGTCGACGAGTCTACCTCGGTTATCGACCGGAAACTGGCTGCCTGTTCTGCCTCAGCCCACGTCTTGGCCTCAAATATCCTTCCTCCCTCAGCCTGATAAAAAAGGGTGTCTCTGGCCAGAAAAAGGTTCAACTGCGGTATGATGGCCTCAACAAGTGCCATCACTTCGTCTATACTTTTGCCCTGGACTGCCGCCCTGGCCGCCTGAATAGCAATCAGGGCAACTCCGGTACCCATTGTAAGGGAATCAACCACCTCAATTCGGGTACCAGGTACCTTTTCCCTGGCTACATCTCTACCCTGCAAAGCGGCATTGTGATGGCCGCTGAAAGTGGAGGACATGCTGATATGTAGAATTGCCTCAGTATTTCTCGCCAAATCGACAAAAAACTGGCCAAACTCGGCCACATTGGCAGTTGAAGTTTTGGGCAGGTTCTCCTTGCTGTCAAGACGATTATATAGCTCGTCCATATCTATTTCTGTATCCAGGTACGTTTTCCCATCCATAATGATCG
>JAWOBD010000035.1:0-6021 GCA_046498175.1 Dehalococcoidales bacterium
GGCAAATAGAGTCTGAGACTGTAAATCAAACGGGAATGTCGCTACCGATATTCTGCTAACAATTGCTCATTTTAATTGGTACTTTTTTCCCGCTGCTAACTCAAGCATGGTCCACGATTATCGGCAGCTTGTCTTTCAATCCAACTTTTACGGATATTTCTCACCATCCAGTGTTGCCATATCCGCTTGACTGCAGGCTAACAAAGTTATCCCCTTTAGATGTATAATCTGACAGGGGAAGTCGAAATAAAATGCCTGAGAAATATACCAGAAAGCATATCGGTCTCACACTATCACTTTCACTAACGAGCTTTCTGCTGGACGCTTTCTTACTGCATAACGCGATTTACGCTTTGTTTATCGGCATATACGGCTGGGGCTTCTGGGACAATTTCGTGGTCCGGGACGAGCCGGTCTTTTTTGTTATCGGCCTCATCGTTGTTCCCGCAGGTCTGGTCGCAGGATTGTTCGGCAAGGTGTGGAAGTGGGCCGTTATTGAACCCATGGACAGGATGGACAAGAAGGGGGTACATCTACCCACCAGACCCTTTCATTTTTTACCGTTTTCAAGCTATATCTGGCTCTGGAAATACGGTAGAGGCATCGAGGCCATAACGGAGAAAAGAATAAGGGCAGCTTCGGTCTTCGCTGCGGTCCTATTCCTGGGCATCGCCGGATTCTTCATTATTCGCCTTGCCCTCGACCGCTATACTGTTTAGTCAATGATAAACAGCCACCCATTTATTATCATCGCCGCCATTTGCCTAATGTTATGCGGTAAAGGAAATAATCCCAGGTGTTACCCAGAAGATTGCCAAGCCTTATCATACGGAGCATCAGATGAATAGCCTGCGCCTTTTCGGAGCCGTACTGCTTCATTAGCTTCTGGTCGGCTTCAGGATCGGGACGAGCGCTGGATTCAGCCCAGTGCTGCGCATACAGGATGGCTATGACTTCGTCTTCAGGACATTCAGAAAATTCTCCTGATAATAGTTGCCGGATTTCATCCAGCCCAACACCGCCTTTCAGTGCCAGTCTGGAATGTAAAAAGGAACAGTAACGGCAACCCTCTACCGAGATTACGGCCAGCATAAGCCTCTCGCGGAAAGCCGGTGATAACAACCCCCTGCGATTGATTTCTTGCAGCTTTTTTCTGTTCCTGATGGGGAATAGGAGGTCTTCCGCAAATTCTTTCGGGCTATTGTATATTCTCTTATTGAAACCCACGGCCAATAGTATAATCCCGATAGACGATATAAATCATCCGATTGCCCTCATAACCGAAATCCTACCGGCATGAAGAAATCCACTTTCCGTATTATACGATAAACCACATATTCGAATGGATTTAATATTGGTACAAACCCTGTTAAAATTAACCGGTTCCGCAATAGACCCGGCAGAAAATTGAAAGGGGCATTCCACCATATGAAGCATATGCGGGCAAAACTTGTGACCATTTCGTTATGTCTGCTTCTAATTCCCATATCGGGCTGCAGCATGAATACAACCGGCAAAGGCAATCCCGATAACGCCGTAGACGGTAGCGAGATTCTAACCCAGATATCGACCATCGACGCTGTTGTGGCTGGCATCTACGACGGTGTGGTGGATTTTGACACACTGTGTGAATATGGAGATTTCGGCATAGGTACATTTGAGGGTCTCGACGGTGAAATGATAGGCTTCGACGGTGAATTCTACCAGGTAAGGTCAGACGGCGTTGGCTATCCCGTCTCCGGCTCAATGAAGACACCCTTTGCTTCGGTTACCTTCTTTGAAGCTGACTCAAGCAAGCAGTTACCTGCCGATATGAACTATGAGGAGTTACGGGCTTTTCTCGATAATTGCCTGCCCATGAAGAATATGTTCCATGCGATCAGAATTGACGGCAAGTTTGATTATATGAAAACGCGGAGCGTCCCCGCACAGGAAAAACCCTATCCGCCCCTGGTTGAAGTGACGGAGGAGCAACCGACCTTTGAGTTTAACAACGTCAGGGGCACGATTGCCGGATTCAGGTTTCCCGATTATGCCGCCGGAGTCAATATGCCTGGATATCACCTTCATTTTATAAACGACGCTGAAGACAGCGGCGGCCATGTACTCGATTTCAGGATAGAAGAAGCCCGGGCCTCTATAGACTGCACCAGAGAATTCTATATGATATTGCCTGACGATGACAGCGATTTCTATGATGTGGACTTCAGCAAGGATAGAAGCGACGAGATGGAAAAGGCCGAAAAATAGGTGCCACCGGCAATTTTTAAATTACCGTGAATCCATTTTAATAGTCCGTAGTGTACCCGGAATATGAAAAAACTGAGGCTTGAACCGACCGCTGCTCTGGTTATGAAGTGGGCATGGAAGCTCTACAATGAAGGCCCTGCCCGTAAATATGTAAATCGCCTGGACCTTTCTTCGGGAGATAAACTTTTGAAGGAATGTAACTCCGTTTGCGACTGGTATGAAGAGGTAATACTCAATAGAAAAAGCTTCATAAAGTATTTAATAGAGCAGGAATTACGCAATACGTGCGAAAAATTCCAGCTGATATTTCTCGCCTCCGGGAAGTCTCCTTTACCCCTGGAAATAGTTTTCGAGAATCCTGCCAGAATTCATCGTGTTTTCGAAGTGGATACATCGGGAATGGAGGATAAAAAGAGGCTGTACCTCAATCTCTTTCCGGAACTGGCAGATAAACTGCAATGTTTAACAGCGGACATCACTTCACCGGATATTATCAAAGCAATTGGCCAGCAAAGAGGCGGCTACCGCCAGGATATATGCTCCATAGTCATCCTGGAAGGGATAAGTTACTATCTAAACAAACAGGATTTAAAGAATATTATCACGAGATTTCGCTCCGGCAAAGAAAATATCTTCATCATCGAGTATATGGTACCAGGCACATATATCGACCACTCAAGAAAGACCATACCCGAAGAGGTATTCAACATAATTCAGGATTACTGCCGTTTGACCGCCATAAACTCATACACAGGGGATGAACTGAGGAAAATGTTCCTTGAAGAAGGCGGTGATTTAACCGGGTGTTATTCCATGGTGGATATGGAGCTCAACCGGACCGGATCCAATGCATATTTCAAAAAGCCAGGCGACGGATGGATTGAATGCGCTTCAGGCAGAACAGGCGCCATACCGGAGTGACAGGTGAATTTCTACCGTTCTACCCCCTTAAAGAACTGGTTTTTGTCGTTTCCCTCTCTCACAGTTAATTTTGGACTCGTTCTGCCGTATCACTCTGCTCACTATTTTACAATTCTGCCGCATTAGTACACATTACTTAATAAATGTTTAGGAAATGTAAGAAAATGTAAGAAAATCATCTTATTTATCTGTTCTATTGGTGATATAGTTGTAATGGTGATACAGTAAGGGCCTTACAGGAGGATAAATATGATAAAAGAAAAACCTGCCCGGAAATGCCCAACCGGAATAGGTGGCAAAGGTTCAAGAATTGGACAAATCCGTTTTTCTAAATAGCATCACCGAGCTGGTCGCCTATCAGGATAGGGAACTGAGGGTAGTATGGACGAATCAGGCTGCTGCTGATGCGGCTGGTCAGACACCTGAGCAGTTGATTGGGAAACACTGCTATGAAATATGGGCACAGAGAGATGTACCCTGTGCTGGTTGTCCTCTGGTAAAGGTTCTTGAAAGCAATAAGCCCGAGTCGGCAGAAATAGCCACCCCTGATGGCAGGTACTGGGAAATCAGTGGTTATCCGGTCAGAGATGAAAGGGATAATCTCGAAGGTCTGCTTGAAATTACACGTGATATTACCACACAGAAGCATGCCGAGGAAGCCATTGAACGCCGCCTGGAATTCGAAAAGCTCGTCTCGCATATATCCAGTCAGTTCATCGAAAATCTCGATATCGACGACGCGGTAAATAAAGCGCTGGCAGCAATGGGCAGATATAGCGGGGCAGACAGGGCCTACATTTTTCAAATCAATAAAGATAAGGCCGCTGTGGATAATACTCACGAATGGTGTGATAAGGGGATTGCCCCCCAGATAGACAACCTGAAAAACCTGTCTACGGATTCAGTCTCCTGGTGGACGGAAAAGCTCGAAGTCGGTGACAGAATACATATTCCCGATGTCAACGCCATTCCGGATGAGGCAGCTAAAGAGAGAGAAATACTAAAATCGCAGGAAATCAAATCTCTTCTCGTACTACCCATAAATATAAAAGGGGAACTATCCGGTTTCATCGGTTTTGACAACACACAGGAAACTGGCACCTGGCAGGATGAAGATATGATTCTCCTCAGAACAGCCTCCGAGATTATCGGCAGCGCCCTTCTACGGGCAAGGATGGAGGAAGAGCTAAGGGAGAGCGAGGAGAGACACCGTTTGGTTTTCGAAAACACCGGCTCAGCGACCCTGATAATTGAGCCAGATACCACCATCTCCCTGGTCAACGAAGAGTTCGTAGAGATATCCGGATACAGGCGCGACGAGGTAGAGGGAAAAATAAGCTGGACTGATTTGATTGTCGAAGAGGACCTGGAAAGGATGCTACGGTACCACCGGGATAGAAGGAAGAATGCTGCCCGCGCTCCGCATAAATATGAATGCAGGTTTGTGGATAGGGCGGGCAATATCAAAGATATATTCCTTACGGTGGATACAATTCCCGGCACCGGGAAAAGCGTGGCATCATTTGTGGATATTACCGAGTGGAAGCGGGCAGAGGAAGCGCTCAGGGAGAACGAGCAGAGACTCAGAGAGGTCAGTGAAAATGCCCGGATATGGGTATGGGAAGTTGACACCAGGGGCAGATATACATATTCCAGTCCCAACTGCGAGCAGATACTGGGATACCGGCCTGAAGAAATACTGCAAAAACATTCCTATGACCTGTTCTACCCTCAAGAAAGGGATGAACTGAAGAAAAAAGCGTTTGAATTTTTTACAGCAAAAAAACCGTTCCGGCATTTCGTCAACCGGAATAAAACCAAGAGCGGGCAGCCGGTATGGCTGAGTACCAGTGGCACTCCTCTGTACAATAAAGAGGGGGAATTCATTGGATATCGCGGTGTAGACACCGATATAACGCATGTTAAATCCGTAGAGGAGGCACTAAGGGAGGAGCGCAGCCTCTTCGTGGGCGGACCAACCGTTGTCTTCAAGTGGGCCGCGGCTGAGGGGTGGCCCATCGAATACGTCTCCCCCAATATATACGACGTGCTGGGCTATACGGACAAAGAACTGACGGAGAGCAAGCGCCTCTACAGCGAAATAATACACCCCGATGACCTGCCCAGAGTGGTCAAGGAAAACAGGAGGGCTGAAGAGGATAACCACAGCCCCCTTATCAGCGAATACCGCATTCTGGATAGGGAAGAGAATATCAAGTGGATGCATGAGCATACCGTACTCATCAAGGATGAAAATGGAAAGGTCACCCATCACCACGGCTACGTCAACGATATCACTGATCGGAAGAGGGCCTATGAGACACTTAAAGAATCGGAGGCCAAATACAGATTCCTCACCGAGAACATGACCGACGTTATTTTTACCACGGACCTCAATCTGAACATGATGTACGTCAGCCCATCCGTCGAAAGAATTCTCGGCTTCACTCCTGAAGAGAGCCTAAAACGGCAACTAGAGGAGCAGCTAACCCCGGCATCATATAAACTGGCAGTCGAGACTATGCAAACGGCTCTGGAAAAAGAGAGGACCATTGGTATAGGTGACGACCAGTTGTTCAATCTCGAGCTGGAATACTACCACAAAGACGGGTCAACAAGGATTATGGAGGTCACCTGTAAGCCCATACGCAATGAGCAAAGCGAATTGTCCGGAGTCTATGGCTTATGCCGCGATATCACCGAACGCAAGAAAGCGGAGAGGGAACTAAAAGACTCGGAGGAGAAGCTCAGTATTATGCTCAACTCGGTGCCCGAGTCAATAATAATGACAGACTTAAGTGGTAACATACTCGAAGCGAATGAAGCCACGGTCAGAATTCACGGTTTTGA
>JAWOBD010000073.1:0-5622 GCA_046498175.1 Dehalococcoidales bacterium
GCACCATCAATACCTACATGGCAAGGGGAGCCATCCGCGATACCGGAAAGGCGCTGCGCATGCCGCAGGCAGTTATCGAAGAAGCCTGTAACGGCATCCACTGGCTATCCGCTTCCGGGCTGATGGAAAAAGCCGGCACCCTCCCCGAGCTGAAGCACAGCACCATCTACCGGAGCGCCAGCCTTGCCGAATTCTTCAAGCTGTGTGTCGCCATCGACGGCTTTCCCAAGCACATGTCCGTGCACCTGGGCGGACTGATTATCGGCAGAGGGAAGCTGTCCGGACTGGTGCCGCTGGAGTGGTCCAGCGGGGGAGATATCATCAGCCAGTACGACAAGGACGACATCGAGAGGATAGGCATCGTCAAGCTGGACTTGCTTTCCCTGCCCACCCTCACCGTGATTGAGGATACCCTGGCCGGTATCAAGAAGAACCGGCACACCTCCATCGATATCTCCCGGATTAACCGGAGCGACAGGAAAACCTTCGCCATGCTGAGAGAGGGAAGAACCATCGGCACCTTTCAGCTCGAGTCACCCGCCCAGCGGGAGATGGCGGGCCGGCTCCTGACCGACCGTTTCGAAGACATCATCGTCTCGATATCACTGGTCCGCCCCGGCCCTCTCAAGTGCAGCATGGACAAGATATACCTGCCCAGGAGACACGGCAGAGAGGCGGGAAGATACCTTCACCCAAAGCTGAGCAAGGCCCTCGCCGAGACGCTGGGGGTGATACTGTACCAGGAGCAGGTATTAAAGGTCGCCCACGACCTGGCAGGGATGAGCTATGCCGAAGCGGACGGCTTCCGGCGTGCGATGACCCATGACCGGACCCCGGGGGAAATGGAGAAGATGCGGGACGTATTTATCCAGGGCTGCCGCCGAAGCGGTGTGAGTCCGAAAACGGCAGAGAAGGTCTTCGAGCACCTGGCCGCCTTCGCTGCCTACGGATTCTGCAAGGCCCATGCCGCCGCCTACGCCGAGCTGGCCTACCAGACCCTGTGGCTCAAGTGCCACTACCCGGCCGAGTTCTTCGCCGCGGTGCTCTCAAACCAGCCGATGGGCTACTACCCGCCGCGGGTACTGCTGGCCGATGCTAGGAGATGCGGGGTCAAAATACTGCCCGTAGATATCAACAGTTCCGGGGGTGACTATACCGTAGAGGACGGGGCCATAAGGGTCGGCCTGAGACAGCTAAAAGGGATATCGGAAGAGGCGATATCCTCGATAACATCGGGAAGAGAGGCCGGGGAATTTACCTCACTGAGCGATCTCGTCCTGAGAACCAGCATCAACCGGAACACCGTCGAAAACCTCATCCGCATCGGGGCCCTGGACTCCCTCGACTCCAGAGAAGAGATGCTAGGGCAACTGCCCCGCCTGCTCGGCATCAGGGGCAGAGCGGGCAACGCCACCAGGCCCCTCTTCGAGCTGCCGAATCGCGCCGTTGCGGGCAGAGGCGGCAACAGGGCATCTGCAACGCTCCTGGAAAGGAAACTGCTTTCCCTGGACCTGTCGGCTCACCCCCTTGACTTCGTTCCCCTCGATGAGAGCTTCACCAGGATGAAGGACCTGCCCTCTGCCGCTACCGGCAGCACCGTGAAGCTCGCCGGCTCGGTCATCCGTTACCAGACACCACCGACCAGAAACGGCAACCGGGTGGTCTATGTGATAATGGAGGACGGGACGGGCATTGCCGATATCACCGTGTTTGGTGATGTGCAGGAGAAGTGCGGGCAGGTCCTCTTCCGCGAGGGTTGGCTGGTGGTAACGGGAAAGCTGCAGAGAAGAGGGCCCAAGGCGCTATCCATCATAGCCGAGGACCTGTCACCCCTGAAGAAAGCAATTAACCGGCAGGTAAAAACGGTCTCAAACGATACGGCAGGGCCATAATTTACTACCCAGCGATGGGAAGAGTGAAGGAAAAATGGCTTCCCCTTCCCACCTCACTCCGGGCCTCGATGCGGCCACCGTGGGCTTCCACCAGGCGCCTGGCGATGGTCAGCCCCAGACCGCTCCCCCCGGTAGACCTGGCACGGGACTTGTCCACCCGGTAGAAACGCTCGAATATGTTGGGCAGTTCATCGGCCGGTATTCCCTCACCGGTATCGGTCACGGAAATCTCCACCCCGTCACCCTCCTGTTCGGCTCCAACCGTAATGACGCCGCCTTCCCCGGTATGAGCTATGGCATTCTCCAGCAGATTACGCAGTACCTGGCCGATTCGATATGGGTCGACATCCACCTCCGGCAAATCGGCAGGAATGCTGGCGGATATGGATAACCCTCTGGCCACCGCCTTACCCCGAATGCCCGCCACGGCATCCCCAACCAGGCCGGCTACATCCTGGCTGGTTCTGTTCAGCTTAAGTTTTCCCACCTCGGCAAGGCTGAGCTCGTGAAGATCAGATACCAGACGGGAAAGGAGAGCAACCTCTTCACTGAGCGAGCAGATAGTATCTGCGTCCGGCTCTATCACACCATCACCTATCGCCTCCAGATACCCCTTCAGATTGGAGAGCGGAGTCCTCAATTCGTGGGCGACATCGGCCACCATATTCTGCTGTAGTTGCAGGTTACGCTCCAGTTCCCCTGCCATGGAATTGAATGCCCGCGCCAGTTCTCCAACCTCGCCCCGGTCATCGATGCTCACCCGCTGGGTGAGGTCACCCTTACCCAGCCTCCGGGCAGCCCGGGTAAGGGTGTTTACCGGCTTCAATATCCGCCGCGAGAGGAGGAAGGTGATGGCAAGAGCAATACCCCCCGCAATCAGGCCTCCCCAGAGGATATAGCGGACTATCGGACCGGATAGCCGCATAACGGAAATGGGGTCCGATGACGATAGTGGGTCCAGATATAATACGCCGAGCTCTTCTTTTGACCATCCAGGTGAGATGACCGTGCCCGGCATATCCGGGTGGTACTCTTCCCCCAGGAGCTCCCCTTCCGAATCGGCAACCACAACGCCGCCATCATCGGTGAGCACAATCCTGCGTTCGAAGAGGCCTCCACCCTTCTCTACAAAGGACTGAATACCTTCCCATCCACCCGTCTTATGGTGGTAACGGGATAGCTCCAACGCCAGCCGACCGGCAAGTACCTGCTCCCTTCGTTCCTCGAAGCGCCGGATTTCGCTTATAGCCCTCTGGTTGAGAAAGATGGATATCGAGCCGATGGCCACCAGTATCACCGCGACAAAGGCGATTATGAGCCGGAACCTCAGGCTGTGTATCATCTCGTCTCCGCGGTAAACTTGTAGCCCGCACCGTATACCGTTTTTATCCCTACGGAGTGATTGTCCGTAGTGTTCAATTTGCGGCGCAGGTTGAGGATATGAACGTCTATGGTGCGGTCAAAACCCTCGAAATCATATCCAAGGGCCTGCTCGATAAGCTGTCCGCGGCTGAAAACATGCTCCGGCTCCCTGGCAAGGACACCGAGCAGTTTGAATTCAACCGGGGTGAGCTTGAGCCGGTTGCCGGCCAGGTGTGCCTCCTGTTTTGAGGAGTCGATAACGAGATCACCCCGCTCTATTCGGTACGGGCCGTGCTTTTCCGGCAGGCGCCTCAGCACCACCCGTACCCTGGCAGCAAGCTCCCTGGGGCTGAAGGGTTTCGTCACATAGTCATCCGCCCCCATATCGAGCCCGGAAAGCTTATCCCGATCCGTGGTACGCGCGGTTAGCATAATAATCGGCACATCGGACTCATTCCTCAGGATACGGCAGATTTCCAGTCCATCGATGCCCGGCAGCATAAGGTCGAGAACAATGAGGTCGGGATTACCTTCCCGGGCCAGTTTGAGTGCCTCTATGCCGTCGTAGGCAGCAAGTACCTGATAGCCATCCCTCTGGAGATAGAGTTTGACCAGCTCTACAGTCTTGGCATCATCATCGACAACCAGTACCCTTTTACCTGTCATCTCTGCCATACTTCCGTTTTTTACCGGAGAACCCGAACCCTCTATTACCACCTTATACCACAAATGTTAAGGAATTGTTAAGGTAAGGCTTCTATCGCCCGCTCCAAAATAAAAAGGAGCGGGAGGGATTACCCCCTCCCGCCCTTCAAAGCAAATGTCCTGGCAAAATGAGCCGTTCTATCCCTCCAGTCCATTCAAGGGGCTATTCAACCGGAAATTTCGGGCTTGCGGAGCCGTGGGGGCCAAAGCCAGGGCCGAAATGGCCACCGCGGGCCCGGAATCCTAGGCCGAAGTCACCCGGGCCCACATCGGGTCTATCCTGCCACCACTCCAGGAGCTCATCGGCCTGTTCCTCGGTCATGTTTCCGTTGTCCACTGCCTTCTCCAACCGCCTGGCGATTGTCTCATTCATCATCTCATTTTTCACCTCAGCAACCGCCGCTTCCATTTCGGACTCCTCGATACCCAGCTTTTCGGCAAGCTTCTGAACGAAGGTCTCTTCCAGTGGTGGCACATCACTTTCCTCTTCCTGGGCAAAAGCTGATCCGGCCACCAATCCGGTTACTGCCAGGGCAGCCACCAGGGGAATGACGAACTTTTTCTTCTTCCACATAGTCATTATACCTCCTTTCATAATATTTTGTGATACCTGTGTTTGATACACCTCCTATCTCATATTGATACTACTATTGTAGAATATAAATATTAATTTCCTGTTAAGAAACGAGGCAAAATCCGTTATGCTTATAATTACCGGCTATTGACTAAACGACAGGAGGCGTTTAGACTGACGGAGGCTTTATTATGAAAGTAATCGGCCTTACCGGCAGTATCGGGAGCGGCAAGAGCACGGTAGCCAGGTTTCTGAAAGACCTGGGGGCAATCATTATTGATGCCGATAAAATAGGTCACCAGGTCCTCAAAACCGACAGCGAGTTACGGCAGAGGTTAGTTGAAAACTTCGGCAGGCATATCCTCACCTCCACTGGCAGTATCGACCGTGGAAAGCTCGCGAAAATGGTGTTCGGCGACCGGTCACTCCTTGAAATGCTGAACGGGATAATACACCCCTGGATTTATCAAATAATAAAAAACCGGCTTGAGGGCTACCGGGAAAAAGGAACACAGGTAGTTTTTCTGGAAGCGCCCTTACTCCCCAGAGAGGGATGGAACGAGCTGATAGACAGGCTATGGGTCACTACCGCCTCAGAGGACACCATAATGAGGCGGCTCGAAGAAACGAGGGGGCTTCCCGGCAAAGAAGCCAGGGCCCGCCTCGATTCCCGGGTCCCTGTAAAAAAACAGGTGGAAAACGCCGACGTTGTGATAGATACCGACTGTAGCCTGAAAGAGCTAGGAGAAAAGGTAACAGAGCTATGGAATAGCATTAACAGGCAGGACGAATTATGAAAAATACTCCTAAATTCACCCGAAATACTATTGACTAATGGCTGACTATGTGGTAATCTCTTGCCTAAGCTCTATATAATTAAGGAGGTCAAAATGCAGGCATATTGTGTGAAATGCAGGAAGAAGGTTGATATTAAAGACGCAAAGGCTATTACCATGAAAAACGTCCGCCAGGCCCCACAGGGCGTGTGCACGGTGTGTCGAACCAAGGTATTCCGCATCGGTAAAGCCTAATATCAACGCAGAGGCGAGGAGAGCCTGGCCAGGCTCTCCTCGGTTTTTTAGTTGTCAG
>JAWOBD010000004.1:0-6544 GCA_046498175.1 Dehalococcoidales bacterium
CAATTCCTTTGCTCACCTCTGCTGCGATATAGTCAAAGTGAGGTGTGCCGCCACGGATAACGGCCCCCAGGCATATAATGGCGTCATACTGCTTTGAAAGGGCCATCTTCTTGGCTACCAGGGGGATTTCAAATGAACCAGGCACCCAGGCTACGTCGATGTCCTTTTCCTCAACCCCGTGCCGTATCAGCGCATCCTCTGTTCCATCAAGCAGTTTTCTGGTAATGAACTCGTTAAACCGGGAGATAACCAGCCCAAACTTGAGATTTTCTCCCAAAAGCACTCCCTCGAACTGTTTGCCCATTATCTCCTCCTTAAAGACACTTATTGCTCTATATTGACGCGCCGATCAATACCGGCGTCTAACTGCTGGCAGCGCTTTCGATGCCCAGCTTATGGCCAAGTTTTTCCTGTTTCGTGGTTAAGTAATGACGGTTATGTGGGTTGGGCAGTGCGATAATTGGTACCGTCTCGACAACCTGGAGCCCGTATCCCTCCAACCCGATGACCTTCCTCGGATTATTGGTCAGCAACCGGATACGGTGAAGGCCCAGGTCTGCTAGTATCTGGGCACCGATACCATAATCCCTGAGGTCCGGGGCAAAGCCCAGCGATAGGTTGGCTTCTACTGTGTCCAGCCCTTCGTCCTGGAGGGCATAAGCACGGAGCTTGTTGTGAAAACCAATACCTCGTCCCTCCTGCCTCATATATAGAAATACACCCCTGCCTTCCTCAGCTATAGCGCGCATTGCTAGGTCAACCTGTTCTCCGCAATCACAGCGCAGGCTGCCGAACACATCGCCGGTAAGACACTCGCTGTGGGCACGTACCAGGACTGGCTCTTCGGTAGATAGGTCACCCATAACCAAGGCGACATGCTCGGCAGGGTCGATGTCGCTCCTGTAGGCAATGGCAGTGAAGTTACCGTGTCTGGTGGGTAGGCTTGCCTCCGTTACCCGGTGAACCAGTTTCTCGTTACAGCGGCGGTAATTGATAAGGTCGGCGATGCTGATAATTTTAATATTGAATTTTGCGGCTATCTTCTCCAGTTCTGGGAGCCTGGCCATGGTACCATCCACATTCATTATTTCGCAGATGACGCCGGCTGGATACAGGTTGGCCATTCTGGTCAGGTCGATTATGGCCTCGGTATGTCCGACTCTTACCAGTACGCCGCCTTCTTTGGATCGCAGGGGAAACATATGACCCGGGCGGGACAAATCATCGGCGGTGGTGGACGGGTCAATTATTGCCTTTACCGTTTCTGCCCGGTCCGCTGCCGATATACCGGTGCTGACCCGGTGTTTTGACTCCACCGATACCGTAAAAGCGGTAGAGTATTTCGAGGTGTTGTCGCTCACCATGAGCGGAATATCGAGTTCATCCAAGCGCTGGCCGCTGATGGGCATACAGATCAGCCCACGGGCATTTATACTCATAAAATTGATTGCTTCAGCACTGATCTTCTCTGCTGCTATGGCCAGGTCTCCTTCGTTCTCTCTATCCTCGTCATCGACAATGATTACAAACTTCCCTGCCCTGATGTCTTCAATAGCCTCAGGAATGGTTGCCAGACTCATATTCACTCCCCTTTTAGTTCTTGGAATATCCCGAATCAATCCGTTGCAAAACCGTGTTCTCTAAGGAAATCGTTCGTTATACCCGGTTGATAATACCTTTGAAACCGTTCCACATACTTGGCAATGATATCTACTTCCAGATTGACTATCTCACCAACCCTCTTTATTCCTAGGGTGGTATTATACCTGGTATGATGAACTATGGAGATGGTGAAGAAATCACTGCCACTGTCTACTATAGTCAGGCTTACTCCGTCAACGGCAATAAAGCCCTTGCTCACTATATAATGCATAATTTCGGGGCGGGTTTCAAATTTCAATAAAAGCGCCTCACCCTTTTCCATAAGAGAGGTCAGCTTCCCGGTTCCGTCGACGTGCCCCTGAACCAGGTGCCCTCCCAGTGGTTTCTTGAGTGTGAGCGGTGTTTCTAAATTGACCTCGCTACCGTTGTGCAGTTGGGCGATGTTGGTCCTCGCCGCTGTTTCCGGCATGACATCAACCGAAAACTGGTTTGTGGCGAAACCGGTTACGGTCAGACATATCCCGTTCACGGCGATACTACCGCCTATTTCTAGTTTCGGTGTAGCTATATTTGCCGAGATAACAAGGTGGCTTTCTTCTACTAACAGCACCCTGCCGATTTCTTCCGTGATTCCAGTAAACATATGATTTTGTGTCACCTTTCTCGGAATGGTGTCGGGGGAGAACTACTTATTATTCACATATCCGCTGATGACTAAGTCCTCACCTATGCTCTCGATATTGGTATCGTTCAGTTTAAGCGAATCAGCTACCGTTTCAAAACCTCTACCGGCAACTGATATCCTGGCATCCTGCCCCCCGATAATGATGGGAGCGATGAAGGCGATGACCTTATCAACGAGATTGCTGTCAAAGAAGGACCCGAGCAATGTTCCCCCCCCCTCGACCATAACGCTGGTAACATTCTTCTTGCCCAGCAATTCTAGCAGCCTTTTCAGGTCTATTCTCCCTTCTGAGACGGGTAGTTCCATCAGTTCGGCACCGACACGGGTAAAAGTCTCCTTGCTTCTCTGTTGAACCGGGATTCCCAAAGCAAGTATTGTTCTACCCGGTTCATTGAAAATACGGGCTCCTGGCGGTGTATTCCCCTTACCATCAACTACCACCCGCATTGGTTGTTTTCTCGATGTACCTCCGGTAGTGCTGCAGCGAACTGTAAGCCGTGGGTTGTCTATAACTATGGTATTAACACCGACCATCACAGCATCGTTTATGTAGCGCAACTGATGAGCCCGCTTTCTGGATTCTTCACCGGTTATCCATTTCGAGTCCCCGCTCCTGGTGGCTATCTTGCCATCCAGGCTCATGGCAAATTTGGCTGTTACGAAGGGGATACCCCGGGTGATAAACTTGTTGTAGGCTTCGTTAATTCTGGCGGCTTCGGCCTCATGTTCCCCCAGGTGTACTTTGATTCCTGCCTTATCAAGCTCCTCTTTACCCCGTCCCGATACCTGCGGGTTGGCGTCGAGAACAGCAATGTGAACACAGCGGATACCTGCTTCAATAATTGCCTGGCTACATGGCGGTGTCCGACCGAAGTGGCAGCATGGCTCAAGGGTGACATACATCGTACCGCCTCTGGCCCGTATGCCGGCTTGTTTCAGGGCTACTATTTCGGCATGATCGGAACCGGGTGGTTGGGTGTAGCCCTGTCCGATAATTTCACCGCTATTGACTACTAGCGCACCAACGGCGGGGTTGGGGCTTACCTCTCCCAGTGCGAGTCTAGCCAGGGCAAGTGCCTGCGCCATATAGTCCATAGTGATTTCATTCTAGCACCATGGTGCACGCTATGCAAAGCAAAATGTGGGTGTGGAAGCAGGATGCGGTTCGGTGAGCGTCACTGGCTGGGAAAGGCGGGATGGTTTATAATTGACTTGGATAATGGAAGCGGGATGGTTCTATGAGGGGTTATTTCCGTCAGATACTGGTGGTTGTTCTGATAGCAGCAGGCGTATATTTTATCATGCATGCCAGCGTGCAGAGCTTTATCGTGGTTGGTTCAAGTATGATGCCCAGCTATGAGGACGGCCAGCGACTGCTGGTAAACAAGGTTTTTTATCGTATTGGTCAGCCTGAGATGGGTGATGTTATAGTATTCCAGCCGCCGACCGGTCGTAGCGTGGATTTCATCAAGCGTATCATAGCCTGTCCCGGTGATACCGTGGAGATAAAGGATGGAAAGGTATACGTTAACGGTGTAGCGATAAGGGAGCCTTATATCAGTTCTCATCCGTCATATATCATGGATAAGAAAACGGTTCCCGAGGGTGAGTACTTTGTTCTTGGCGACAATCGCAATAACAGTAATGATTCCCACAATGGCTGGACCGTGACTAGAGAGAGTATTGTGGGCAAGGTTTGGATATCTATCTGGCCGCCGGGACTCACCACTGATTATGAGTTGGAAGAGCAGCTAGCTTCTGCCGAACTCTTTCCCTAGCTGCTTCAGGCTGAGGTGAATCATGGTTGGTCTTCCGTGAGGGCAGCTGCCGGGAACGGCTGCCTTTTCCAGTTGCCTGATGATGGCCCGCATTTCACTATCGTCAAGTGTCTGCCCTGCTTTAATTGCACTGTGGCAGGCGATTGATATTGCCAGCTGTTCATCTCGGCTGTTCTGTCTTGGATCGCTATCCAGTATATCCTTCAGTACCGCTCGCCAGTCCTTTCCGGCTAGGAAGGCAGGGATTGCCCGGACCAGATAGGTCTTACCGCCAAATCGCTCGACAGAGAAGCCGAAAGTGGCTAAATTTTCAAGGCGTTTCTCCAACACTTCTCTCTGTTGAGGCGTACACTCCAGTGGTACTGGATGAAGGAGGGCTTGCCGTTCGATGTTTTGGCGCGACCTCTGGTCTTTTACCTGCTCAAAGAGTATGCGCTCGTGTGCTGCGTGCTGGTCTATGAGATAAAGGCCGTCAGGCCCCTCCGCGATTATGTAGCTCGCCGACAGCTGTCCCAGCACCCGCAGAGCCGGTAGTGACGATAGTGTAGTCTGGCGTGGTGCCGGACCGTAGCTTCCCAGTTTGGTATTGCTTTCTGCCAACGGCCAGTGGCTATTGGATGGTAGCGGGTAGCTATGATAAGCTGCTCTCCTTTCCTCAATTCTTGGTACCGGGTTTTGTGCGGTAAGTGTCCGTCGCACGGCTTTCTGTATAATATGGAAAACCCCTTGTTCACTGTGAAACTTTATCTCTGTCTTGGCCGGGTGGACATTTACATCTATTTCAGAAGGGGGTATCGAGATATTGACGATTGCCATGGGGTGCTTACCTGTCATCAGAAATCCCTGGTACGCCTGCTCTACTGCCCAAGCCAGCATACGGTTTTTTATCCAGCGCCGGTTGATGAAAAAACTGAGGTGGTCCCGGCTGGACCGGGATATTGCCGGTGTGCCCAGCATGCCTTCTATTCGGGGTACACCTACCTCTGCCTCTTCTGTATTGGGTTCGAGCGCGAGCATATTTCGGGCTACATCAACTCCGTAGATCTGAAACAGGCTATCTTCCAGCTTGCCATTGCCTGGGGTTTGCAGTGTATTGCGCCCATCGATGGATAGAATGAATCTTATCTCGGGGAAGGCAAGTGCGTAATGGCTGACGATGCTGGCGATATGGCTGTTTTCGGTGGCCAGAGATTTGAGGAATTTCAGCCTTGCCGGTACGCGCTCAAAGAGATTTTCCACCTTTGTGGTGGTTCCCTGGGGGTGTCCGTGGCTACCACGTTCTATGATTACCCCATCCCTTAGCTTAACGTAGCTGCCTGCCATCTCCGTACCTACCCGGCTTACCAGTTCCACATCGGCGACGGCGGCGATACTGGGTAAGGCTTCGCCGCGAAAACCGAGGCTGAGACTGGTTTCTAGGTCTGTGAGGTTGCCTATCTTGCTGGTAGCATGCCTGTGGAAGGCGAGCTCAAGCTCTGCTGCCGGTATTCCCGAACCGTTATCGGTCACCCTCAGGAGTTTTCGTCCGCCACCGTTGACCTCGATGGAAATGCTTGTCGCTTTGGCGTCCAGAGCATTCTCAACCAGCTCTTTAACCACCGAGGCGGGTCTCTCTATAACCTCGCCGGCGGCAATCTTGGATACGACCCCGTCTGCCAGAATCTTGATGGGCATTTAAGGTGCTTGCCCTTCCTTCTTCAGCCTGGCGAAGCTCGAGAGGAGTTTTTTTATCCCCGCTCCGTTAAAAGCAACCGTTACCTCGATATCGCCATCGAGAGTCTGGCAACTTACCACAACGCCGTTACCAAATACCGGGTGACTGACGTGGTCGCCAGCTTTGAGCTCTCCGCTGGGGCTTGTCAATGTCGTTGTTGTTGACGTTATATCCCTGTTAATTCCCGGCCATGTTCCTGCTCCGGAGACCAGGTGGTCCGGTATGTCATCCAGAAATCGGGAAGGTCTGTTCACCTCGCTTCTTCCCATTAGGCTGCGGCGAAAGGCACGAACCAGATATATTCTTTTTTCGGCTCTGGTAATCCCGACGTAGCACAGGCGCCGCTCCTCTTCCAGCTGTGTCGGGTCATCCAGTGATTTGAAATGGGGCAGGATACCGTCTTCCATACCCACAATAAATACTATGGGAAATTCCAGCCCTTTCGCCTGATGGAGCGTAATCAGCGTAACCGCAGAAGGGTTTTCCCCGAGTCCGTCGGTATCGTTGACCAGGGCTATCTCTTCCAGGAACATGGATAATGCCTCTTTCGGTTCAAGTTCGCTATATTGCTGGGCTACTGTCCTCAGCTCCAGAACGTTTTCCCATCTTTCTTCTCCACCCGGCTGTGTCATCAGGTATTCCCGGTAACCGGAGCACTCCATCACGCGGTCAAACAGCTCTGCCAGACCGACCTCCTGGCTACGGGCGATGAGTTCCTCCATCATCTTGGTGAAACCTGTCAGTGCCCGTGCTATATGAGGGGTG
>JAWOBD010000039.1:0-9546 GCA_046498175.1 Dehalococcoidales bacterium
CATGCATGAGGCGGTAGCCCGTACCTACCGTGCCCTCCTCTCGGGAGAAAACATTGCCATATACGGGGACTTCGATACCGATGGGATTACCGCCACCGTCCTGCTGGTACAGGGTATTAATCAGCTTGGGGGCAAGGTCTATCCCTATCTGCCCCACCGCCTGAACGAAGGGCATGGCGTTCGGGCGGGTGTGCTGGAAAGACTTCATCAGGAGGGCATCAGCCTGGTTATCACCGTGGATTGTGGCATAACTGCCGTTGATGAGGTCAGGAAGGCGAAAAGGAAGGGCCTCGATGTTATTATTACGGATCATCATACCTGCCCCGATGATTTGCCACAGGCAGTTGCCGTGGTTGATCCCAAGCTGCCCGGCTCAGTATACCCCTTCTTTGATCTGGCCGGTGTTGGCGTAGCCTTCAAATTTCTGCAGGCCCTGTTGCAGAGCATAGGCAAAGAGGAAGTACTGGACAATCTCTTTGATCTGGTGGCCCTGGGGACCATAGCCGATGTGATGCCCCTGGTGGGCGAAAACCGTTATCTGGTCAAGCGGGGCCTCAGGCAAATCAACGACACACCACGCCCCGGAATAGCGGCAATGGCAAAGCAGACCAATCTGCCCATCGGTAAACTGGATGCGGACAGCGTTTCCTGGGTAATATCGCCTCGCCTGAACACAACCAGCAGATTGGGGCATGCCATGCCCAGTTACCAGCTGCTGGTAACCGATTCAAATGAGGAGGCGAGGGAGCTGAGCCTCTGGCTGGAACAGAAAAATGCCGAGCGGCAAAAAATAACTGGCGAAGTGATTACCAGAGCCCGTGAGCAGATACTGGCTGAAGGGATCGCTCCGATACTGATTGCTGTTGATGAGGAATACCCGGCGGGGGTTATCGGTCTGGCTGCCGGACGGCTGCGGGAGGAATATTACCGCCCGGCGGTGGTCGTCAAGTCCGGCAGCCAGACCAGTACGGGAAGTTGCCGCAGTATTCCGGAGTTCAATATCACCGAGGCTCTGACACGGTGTCGGAGCCTGCTCTCAAAATTTGGGGGGCATCCCCAGGCGGCGGGTTTCACGCTGCCTACCAGGTACCTGCCCAGCCTGAAAAAGGAGCTTCTCAGTATAGCCTCACAGGGTCTGGAGGGAGTTGACCTGCGCCCCCGCATCGATATCGATGTCGAAGTGACATTGCCCGAACTGGGCGGCGATACCTACTCCAGCATTGAGAGGCTGGCACCATTCGGTAAGGGTAATCCCCGTCCCGTACTTATCAGCAGAGGGGTTAATGTCATTGATATGAGAGCTGTCGGTAATAATGAGACGCACCTCAAGCTCAAATTCAGGCAGGGGGGCACCACCTGGGACGGCATCGCTTTCAAGGTGGGCAACCGTATAGGAAGGGTATCTTCACCGCTGGATATTGTCTATCACCTGGAAGTGGATTCATGGAACGGGGCGGAAAAACTGCGGCTCAATATTCTGGATTTTTCCCCATCCCTGTAGAGGACAACCTAGCAACGGGATTTAATCTCCTCTGCTATTTCGCTGGCGGGAAAGCTGCTTTGCTCCGAGGTGGCCATATCACGCAGTAGCACGGTACCGCTCTTTACCTCGTCCTCGCCGACAATTATGGTGAGGGCGGCCCTGCAGGCATTGGCGTGGCGTAACTGGGCCTTCAGGCTTTTTCCGGTTCCAGGCTGTATAACCCTGATGCCGGCCCGCCTCAGCCGGGAAGCCAGTTTCAGGGCTTCGCTGCCTGCGTTTTCCCCCAGGGAAGCGATGAATATCCCCGGTTGAGATGGTGGCGCGACATCAATCTCCTGCTTCTTGAGGTTCAGTACGATGCGTTCCATGCCGCTGGCAAATCCCATCGCCGGGGTGGGTTTGCCGCCCAGTTCTTCGATGAGGTAATCGTATCTTCCGCCACCACCCAGGGTGCTCTGAGCCCCTTCGGATTCGGGCTGTATCTCAAAGACGGTCCGGGTATAGTAATCCAGTCCCCTGACCAGGCAATGGTCCACCACAAAAGGAATACCCAGTAGCTCCAGATGGTTTCTCAAGCTACGGAAGTGTTCCGCACATTCTGCACAAAGGCTATCGACGCTCTGCGGCGCCGAGCCTGCTATCCTTCGACACAGGGGCTTTTTGCAATCCAGAAGCCTGAGGGGGTTCCTTTTCAGCCGGGCCTTGCAGTCCTTACACAGGTCTTCGGAGTAGCGTTGGTAGTACTCCTTGAGAATGCCGAGATAGCCGGGCCGGCATTCGCGGCAGCCAATGCTATTCAGTAGGAGGGTAAGTTTACCGATTCCCAGTTGCGAGAAAAAGCGCCAGGCGATTTCGATTACCTCGGCGTCGAGAGCAGGTGCTTCTTCGCCGAAGGCCTCGCAGCCGAACTGCCGGTGCTCACGGTATCTACCCGATTGGGGCCTTTCGTAGCGGAAAATGGATGTCAGGTAGTACAGCTTTACAGGCTGTGGTAGATTATGCATACCGTGCTCGAGATAGGCGCGGCACACCGGTGCCGTACCCTCCGGTCTCAGGGTGATCCGGTTTCCCCCTTTGTCCTCGAAGGTGTACATCTCTTTTTCCACTATATCGGTATCTCCACCTATGCTCCGTGAAAAAAGGCGTGTGTCTTCGAAAGTGGGGGTATCAATGCGCTGGTAACCATAGAGACGGCAGAGATTGACCGCTTTCTGTTCTATGTAACGCCAGTATGCCTGTTCCTCCGGCAGTATGTCTGAGGTTCCCCGTGGTGCCTGATACAACGGATTTCACTCCCTTCCGTAAGCAAGAATACCGTATTGACAGCAAACTTGTAAAGAAGAGTTTTATTATAGCCGGGAAAGTCGATTTTGATAGTTGACAAAGTTATTTCCTTTGTGCTAGCATTTGCTATCAGTAGAGGGTAATACTGTAATAGCCTATGATGATGTTCAAGACATAAAGTAATAGCATGGTGATGCGTAACCAGGCATTCGGCTTGGTGGTTCGTCACCAAGCCGGTTTTTTTGTCTTGTGTACTTTAAAAACTGAATACGGCGACTAATATCAAATCTGAAGCAGGTCAAGCGGTTAAGGCACACGGTGGATGCCTTGGCATCAAGGGCCGAAGAAGGGCGTGGCAAGACTGCGATAAGCCTCGGTTAGCTGTCTAGCAAGCTTAACCGTGGATTCCCGAATGGGGCAACCCACCCGGGCAAAACCCGGGTACCCCCGGCTGAACACATAGGCCGGGAGGAGGTAAGCGGGGGAAGTGAAACATCTCAGTACCCCGAGGAAAGGAGATTATTCCCTGAGTAGTGGCGAACGAAAGGGGAAAAGCCCAAACCCGGCAAGCTTAGTGGTTCTGGAACCTATGCTTATCGGGTGTTGTAAGGCAGGTGAGACTCAGTTCAGAATGAGTCAGAGAGTTATCAACCCAACCCTAGTCAAAGGTCTCTGGAAAGAGCAACCACAGAGGGTGAAAGTCCCGTAGACGAAAGGGGTAGGCTCTCCATCTGTCCTTGAGTACCACGGGACACGAGGAATCCTGTGGGAATCCGGGTGGACCACCATCCAAGGCTAAATACCCTTGATGACCGATAGTGAACTAGTACCGTGAGGGAAAGGTGAAAAGTACCCCGGGAGGGGAGTGAAATAGACCTGAAACTGTGTGCCAACAAGCAGTCAGAGCCTCAATTCGTTGGGGTGATGGCGTGCCTATTGAAGAATGAGCCGACGAGTTAATCTGTGTAGCCGGTTAAGCAATTTGCGTTGCGGAGCCATAGCGAAAGCGAGTCTTAATAGGGCGTTAATGGTTGCACGGATTAGACCCGAAGCCGGGTGAGCTATCCATGGCCAGGGTGAAGCTCTGATAGACTCGGAGGGGAGGCCCGAACCTTTCAACGCTGCAAAGTTGTAGGATGAGCTGTGGATAGAGGTGAAATGCCAATCGAACCCGGGAATAGCTGGTTCTCCCCGAAATGCATTTAGGTGCAGCCTCGGGTGTTCGCTAATGGAGGTAGGGCTCTGGATGGACTAGGGGGATAGTATCTTACCAAACCCAACCAAACCACGAATGCCATTAGCCAAAATCCGGGAGTGAGACTGTGGGGGCTAAGCTCCATAGTCGAGAGGGAAACAGCCCAGACCATCAGCTAAGGTCCCTAAGAACGAACTAAGTGGCAAAGGAAGTAGGATTGCACAGACAGCCAGGAGGTTGGCTTAGAAGCAGCCACCCTTTAAAGAAAGCGTAATAGCTCACTGGTTGAGTGGTGCTGCGCCGATAATTCAACGGGGCTCAAGTTCGTCACCGAAGCTATGGCTTCCTGACTTGTCAGGGAGGGTAGGGGAGCGTTCCCTTAGTGCTGAAGCTGTTGCGTGAGCAGCGGTGGAATTAAGGGAAGTGAGAATGTCGGCATGAGTAACATAAAGGTGTGTGAGAAACACACCCACCGAAAACCTAAGGTTTCCTACGGAAGGTTAATCCGCGTAGGGTTAGTCGGGCCTAAGCCGAGGCCGAAAGGCGTAGGCGATGGACAACGGGTTATTATTCCCGTACCGCTTTTATGGAGGTAAAGGGGGGACGCGGGAGGGTAGGTTGAGCGTACCCACTGGACATGGTGCGTCGCCCACTATAGGCGATGCCGGGGCAGGCAAATCCACCCCGGATATGTAGCTGAAGGTAGGGGGAAAGTTGAGGGGAGACCCAAGGCGATTCAGCTGATCCCAGGCCGTCAAGAAAAGCCTCGTTACCGGTGAATTAAGAGCGCCCGTACCGCAAACCGACTCTGGTAGGTGGGGATAAATGTCCCAAGGTGTTCGAGACAACCCTCGTTAAGGAACTCGGCAATCTAGCCCCGTAACTTCGGGAGAAGGGGTGCCCCTTTTAGGGGTGACACTAAATGGGTCCAAGCGACTGTTTAACAAAAACACAGGTCTCTGCTAAAGCGTAAGCTGATGTATAGGGGCTGATACCTGCCCAGTGCTGGAAGGTTAAGGGGAGGAGTCAGGAGTAATCTGAAGCTCTGAACCGAAGCCCCAGTGAACGGCGGCCGTAACTATAACGGTCCTAAGGTAGCGAAATCCCTTGTCAGGTAAGTTCTGACCCGCACGAATGGTGTAACGACTTGGACGCTGTCTCAACGAGGGACTCGGTGAAATTGAAATACCCGTGAAGATGCGGGTTACCTGCGACAGGACAAAAAGACCCCGTGGAGCTTTACTACAGCTTGGCACTGAGTCTGGGCTTATCATGTGTAGGATAGGTGGGAGGCTGAGAAGCCGGGGCGCCAGCTCCGGTGGAGCCAACGTTGAAATACCACTCTTGGTAAGTCTAGCCTCTAACCCCAGAGCAAGCTGGTGGACAGTGTCTGGCGGGTAGTTTGACTGGGGCGGTCGCCTCCTAAAAGGTAACGGAGGCGCCCAAAGGTTCCCTCAGAGTGGATGGAAACCACTCGCAGAGTGTATTGGTATAAGGGAGCTTGACTGTGAGACCTACAAGTCGAGCAGGGACGAAAGTCGGGCAAAGTGATCCCACGGTACCGTGTGGAAGGGCCGTGGCTTAACGGATAAAAGCTACCCCGGGGATAACAGGCTTATCTTGCCCAAGAGTTCACATCGACGGCAAGGTTTGGCACCTCGATGTCGGCTCGTCGCATCCTGGGGCTGGAGCAGGTCCCAAGGGTCGGGCTGTTCGCCCGTTAAAGCGGCACGCGAGCTGGGTTCAGACCGTCGTGAGACAGGTCGGTCTCTATCCGTCGTGGGCGTCCGGAGATTTGAGGGAGGCTCTCCCTAGTACGAGAGGACCGGGAGGGACAGACCAATGGTGTGCCAGTTGTTCCGCCAGGGGCACTGCTGGGTAGCCAAGTCTGGTTGGGATAAGCGCTGAAAGCATCTAAGTGCGAAGCCCATCCCAAGATGAGATCTCCCACCCTGGTGATTCGTCACCAGGGGTAAGACCGCAAGTAGACTACTTGTTCGATAGGCGGCGTGTGTAAGCGCAGTAATGTGTTCAGCTAAGCCGTACTAATGGTCGAGGGCTTGACCTGCTTCAGAATTGATATTAGCCGGAACTGTCGAAAATCTACAGGGGCTAAGGCCACCGTAGATTTTTCGTTTTTAGAGATTGAGTATGGTATAGTGGGGCCGAAAATTCAGCGAAACGGAGAGTGTTATATTACGGTTAACCATGTACGATATGCAGGATAATATCAGGGATTTTATGGCTCAGAGGAGGTTTGCCGTAATCGGGGCCAGCGACAAGACGCACAAGTATGGCTATCAGATTTTCAAAAGCCTCAATGAGCGCAAGTATGAAGTGTACCCGGTAAACCCACGTATTATAGAACTTGAGGGTATCAGGTGTTATGCCAGTCTTGCTGATATCCCGGTAGAGATTGATGTGGCTGATTTCGTGATACCACCCGGGGAAACCGTGTGGGTACTTGAGGACTGCCGAAAACTGGGTATCAAACGCATATGGCTTCAACCGGGCTCGGAAAGCGATGCTGCCATAGCTTTCTGCTATAGGAATAATATGAAATTAGTATATGGAGTCTGTGTTATGCTGCAGTAAAGCGCTGACACCGTAACTCCTTGACAGCGTATGGTCAACTCGGCTTATAATAATCCGGTGGAGGTTGGATGTAATGCAGACCAACGTTTCCGGGCTGCTTAAATCATCCATTGGGGCAGAGCGGAATTACGAAGTAAATGGTAACGTCAATATATACGGGAATGCTTGCGCGGTTCATGGTGACATCTCGCTGGTACGCACCAACCGGGGCATCCTGGTAAAGGCAAGGGTAGAGACCGAAGCCAGGGTTCAATGCAGTCGCTGCCTTAGTCAATTTCCTGCTCCGCTGGAGTTCAATATCGAGGAGGAATATTTTCCCTTGATTGATGTAGATAGCGGGATGTCGCTTGATGTACCGAATGAGCCCGGATGTTTCACCATAGATGAGAGACATATACTCGACCTGAGCGAAGCGGTACGCCAGTATGCCGTTATGGCCATCCCCATGAAGCCGCTTTGTCGGCCGGGTTGCAGGGGGTTATGCCCCGGTTGTGGTCATAATCTGAATCAGGGGCCCTGTGGTTGCCCATCTCAGCAGACAGACCCGCGGTGGTCAAGACTGGCCAGGCTGTTATCCGCTGTTGACTACTCGAAAGATGAAAAGGAAGGAAGGTAATAGACCATGGCTCTACCCAAGCGCAAAACTGCTAAGGCACGTCAGGGTAAAAGACGTAGCCTTCTCAGAGTGAAGTCGCTACCCAGACTGGTTTCCTGCCCACAATGTAACAGCCCCAAGCTGCCTCATCATGTATGCCCAACCTGCGGCACATACGGAGGGAAGGAAATTATCAAGATCAAAAGCCCGCAAAAGAAAACTGCTTAAGGGAGATCTGTTGTATGCTTAGTAGAAATAGCATTTGTGACCTGTTCGGTATTGATTATCCAATAATTCAGGGAGGGATGGCACACCTTGCTACGGCGGAGCTTGCGGCAGCAGTTTCCAATGCCGGAGGTCTGGGTGTTGTCGGTGGTGGTGCTCCGGAACCGGATTGGGTCCGGGAGCAAATACGGCTCACCAAGCAAAAAACTGACAGGCCCTTCGGGGTAAATATCGTCCTGATAGCCCCCAAGGCAGAGGAAATTGTCCAGGTAATCCTGGAAGAAGGAGTATCGGTGGTGACCACCGGAGCTGGCAACCCGGGGCCCTATTTGCGCAGCTTCAAGGAAGCCGGGATCAAAGTAATGCCGGTAGTGGCCAGTGTTGCTCTGGCGAGGCGTTTACAGAGGGGAGGGGTGGATGCCCTCGTTGCCGAAGGAATGGAATCGGGTGGTGAAACCGGTCAAATAACTACCATGGCCCTGATACCTCAGGTTGTCGATGTGGCCAAAGTACCGGTCATAGCCGCCGGCGGTTTTGCCGATGGCCGCGGTATGGTGGCTGCCTTGGCGCTTGGCGCTCAGGGCATTCAGATGGGAACCCGCTTTGCCTGCAGTGAAGAGTGCATTGCTCATCCCGACTACAAAAGGATGATCGTGGAAGCCAACGAACGTTCCACGGTGCTTTCCGGTCAGAGTACAGGTTATCCCCTGCGTGCTCTGGAGAACAGGTTCACTCGTGAGTTTATGGACAGGGAAAACTCCGGTATGCCTATAGAAGAGCTGTTCAAGCTTGGTGTGGGTAAGATGCGCCAGGGTATGATCGATGGTGATATCGAGGGAGGCACGCTGCTGGCCGGTCAGATATCAGGTATGATAAAGGAAATAAAGCCTGTCAAGGCCATCATAGAAGAGACTATGTCAGAGGCGATAGCTACCATAGAGCTTCTCCGTAATTATGTGAAGGGCAGCCAGGATTAAGATAATGGAAGCGGCCTATGTTTTCCCGGGACAGGCTTCCCAGAAAACCGGGATGGGAAGCGACCTTTATTATAAATATCCTGCTGCCAGAGAAGTCTTCGATAAGGCAGACGAGTCACTGGGATATTCCATATCCAGGATCTGCTTCGATGGTCCGGAAGAAGAACTCCGCTCCACCATCAATGCGCAACCGGCATTGCTTATCACCAGCTATGCCTGCCTGCAGGCTGTTGGCGATGGGAGCGTTGGAGGACTGCCGAGGGCCAAAATGGTGGCCGGGCACAGTTTGGGTGAGTATACCGCTCTGGTAGCGGCGGGAGTAATTGATTTCAGCACCGCGGTATATCTGGCCAGGGAAAGAGGCAGGCTGATGCATCAAGCCGGAAAAATACAGCCCGGCGGGATGGTGGCCGTAATCGGTTTTGAGCAGGAGTCACTGGCCCGGGTATGCGAGGAAACCGGTACCTGGCTGGCCAATATTAATTCTCCAAAACAGCTTATTATAAGCGGAGCTGGGGAAAACCTGGAACGTGCTACTGAGCTGGCCAGAGAAAGGGGGGCTCGCCGTACTATTCCTCTGGCGGTAAGCGGCGCCTTTCATACTCCTCTTATGCAGCATGCCAGGGATGGGATGTCGCAAATACTGTCCGGGATATCTTTCCAGGACCCGGTTATTCCTGTCGTGGCCAACACCACGGCTATGCCAATGACGACTGCCGAGCAGGTTAAGACAGAGTTGCTCGATCAGTTGTGTAACGGTGTCAAGTGGCAAAGCTCCGTCGAGTATATGATAGCCAGCGGTATTTCAACCTTTATCGAGATAGGCCCCGGAGAAGTGCTCAGCGGTTTACAGAGCTGGATCCCGCAACCATCGCGACCCCCTTCGGAACCAGTACGCGCTCGATCTCCTCGTCTGTCGCGGCGACATCCTCTTCCACTATGAGAAGATTTACGATATTGTCCCCGTACGGAAGATTCGCGCCGTCGTATTGTTCTGCCGAAACCCGGCCGTAAAGACCTGCTGAATCGATATAGTCTTTCGCCTTCTCTACATTCCCGGCATCCGTATCCAGACCTTGAACCAGAAAGCGATCATTGAGATGGAGCGCCGCCGTCAATCCACCCTCGCCGCAACCCAGATGCACTATAACTCCACCCTTTACGCCAGATGTTTCCAGTATCCTCTGTGCCT
>JAWOBD010000079.1:0-4771 GCA_046498175.1 Dehalococcoidales bacterium
GGGCTAACGCCATGTGCGCTGGTAGCTATCACATTACCCCTGATATCGTCCAGGCCCCTGGCTATTCTGATCCCGATATCGGCCAGATCCTGGAGTACTGGCCGATTATGCACAATCGCTCCAAGGGTTTCTATTGTACCAAGCTGGCGAGCCTTCTCGGTTACTATATCGATAGCCCGTTTTACCCCGAAACAGAAACCTGTTTCGGAATCCCGTTCAATTTTGAGCCGCATTCGAATTCCGTCTGCACGCATTTGCCAACTGTGATATAAAATTAAAAGTTACGGGATACAGTAATACTGAAAGCATTTTACAATAAACTGTTATTCTACGGCTATTTCATTCAGGGCTTCCGAATAGGCATTGAAGGTTCTTTCGTCAAATAGAACAAATATAATCTCAGTGAGGGCGGTCGTTTTAGTTTGTAAAAACCTGGCTACCGTTGAGATGGCAACCCTGGCTGCCCGGTCAACCGGATAGCCATATACCCCGGTACTGATGGATGGGAATGAAATACTCTTCAGCTTTCGATCTGTAGCCAGGTTCAGGCTTTCCCGGTAGGCGCTGGCCAGTAGCTCCGCTTCTCCCCTGCCACCACCTCTCCAGACAGGGCCGACAGTGTGAATGACATATCTTGCTTTGAGATTACCCCCGGTGGTGATCACCGCTTTGCCGGTGGGCAGTTTCCCCTGCCGGGAGACAATCTGTTTGCATTCCGATAGAATAGCTGTGCCGCCTGCCCTGTGGATGGCGCCGTCAACACCACCGCCACCCATCAAGCTGGAATTGGCAGCATTTACAATGGCATCGGTATCCTGAGCGGTAACATCCCCCTGAATCACCCGCACGAGGACATTACCAAGCATAATAGTCCTTACCTGTTTTTCCATTTCAATTTCTCCCCCGGTAATTCATATTTTAATAAAGGGTCGAGCCACCTGTTGATCCAGTATAACCGCTTCGAAATACGTTGACAAACCTGCCTATCTGTGTTACACTCGCCACACATCGGGTTCTAATCCCGAAGTGCCATTTTGTCATGCTGGCATAATTGAGGAGGAGGTACTGAATGGCGTTACTTGAAATACAGGAGGTAAGTAAGTACTTCGGAGGTCTGGCGGCGCTCAGGGACCTGAATATCACAGTAGAAGAGGGGGAAATCAGGGGACTCATTGGCCCCAACGGCGCCGGTAAAACAACGCTTTTCAATGTTATCAGCGGCGTATATCGACCAACCAAGGGCAAGGTAATATACAATGGAGAGGATATCTCACATTTACCTCCAAGCAAGATTGCGGCGAAGGGGCTGGTAAGGACCTTCCAACGGACGGCACTTTTTCACGATTTTACCGTGCTCAAAAACGTGGTCGTGGCCCGGCATCTAAGAGCTAGAGAAACTGTTTTCGGAGCGGTAGCCGGGACGGCGAAGCAGATGGAAATAGAGAATGAAGAAAAGGCCCTGGAGATAGTCGAGTTCTTGGAGCTTGGGCCCTATAAGGACGAGCTGGCGTTGAACCTCGCTCACGGACATCAGAGGGCGCTGGGTATTGCCATAGCCCTGGCTACGGAACCTCATTTGTTGCTGCTGGATGAACCTTTGACCGGCATGAACCCGGTGGAAAAGGAGCATATGATAGGTCTTATCGGCAAGCTGCATGACTACGGGATAACGATACTGATGGTAGAACATGATATGAAATCAGTGATGGGGCTTTGCAAGTATATCAGCGTGCTTGATTTCGGTAAGCTTCTGGTCGAAGGCTTGCCCAGGGAAATAATGGAGAACCCTAAAGTAATTGAGGCATACCTAGGAGGTGAAGAAGTTGTTGCTTGACATAAAGGACATTACCGTTCACTACGGGAAGGTATCCGCCATCAGGAATATCAACATTGGAGTTGATGAGGGGAGCATCATTACCCTTATCGGGGCCAACGGGGCTGGCAAAAGCACCACTCTGAGGGCTATTTCCGGGCTGAACCACCCCTCGAGCGGGGAAATCTGGTTTAAAGACCACAGGATAGATAAGCTGCCCCCGGAAAAAATCAACCAGGCCGGCATTGCCCAGGTTCCCGAGGGAAGGCGTGTTTTCCCGGAGATGTCGGTGAAGGAAAACCTCATGATGGGCGCTTTCCTGCGCAGCGATAGCCAGGGAATTGAGAGAGATTTGGGCGTAGTTTTCCGGCACTTCCCCGTGTTGAAGGAGAGGCAGAAGCAGGCGGGTGGTACTCTCAGTGGCGGCGAACAGCAGATGCTGGCCATGGGGCGGGCTCTGATGTCTAATCCCAAGCTGATCCTTATGGATGAGCCGTCTCTGGGGCTGTCGCCCATTATGTGCCAGGAAATTGCCAAGATAATCAAGGATATTCATGAAGAGGGAAGGACCATAGTATTGGTTGAACAGAACGCCCGGCTGGCTCTGGCCCTGGCAGAAAAGGCCTATGTACTGGAGACGGGTAATGTTGTTCTGGAGGGACCTGCCAAGGAACTTCGTCAGAATGAAAAAGTGAAACAAGCCTACTTGGGTGGCTAAAAGGTAAAACGCCGATCATTGCTTTGTGGTGACAGATATATTGATGTAGAAACCAGTAGATACAAGAAATAAATTTAGCCCGGGAGTTATCGCTCCCGGGCTAAATTTATTTGGCCTATCTATCCTCTATTCATTTTTGGCCCGTATCAGGTTGAGTATCCCGATACTTCCTCTTTCTTACTGTGCCTCTTGAAGAAATTCTTTATCTTGGGCCCCAGGCTTTCAAGTCCACCCGGCAGGAATATCAGGAACAGAATCAGGATGGTGCCGAATATGGCTGGCCTGATCTCCAGTAGTGGACGTGTTACCTCGAATACGGTTTGCATAACGGCTACGCCGAGTATGGGACCCCAGAATGTTCTTGAACCGCCCACGATTACCCAGATAATGAGGTATACCATGCTGATGATATCGAATACTCTCGGGTCTACAGCACCGATGCGGTGTACCAGCAGACCACCGGCGATACCGGCGAAAAAGGCACCGGTCATGGCAGCAAGAAGGCGGTACCTGGGAACATTTATACCCACGGTTTCTGCCAGTAGGGGGTCGATATAAATGCTTTTCCAGGCATCTCCAACACGTGACTTGTCTATGCGGTACATGATAAACAGCATGGCGAGCATCACGCCCAGTGCCATGAAATAGTAGGGAAGAGGTTTGCTGAAGTCTATGGTGCCGACCACTGGTGGGTAGGGAATGCCTATTATGCCACGGGGTCCACCAAATGGGGTGTGGACTTTAATCCAGATTAACCTCACGAATTCCCCCAGTGCATAGGATGCGATAAAGAAACCAAAACCCTTGGTTCTGAGCAGCGGTTGCCATATCCCCGCAGCGACCAAACTCGCCATTACGCCGCCCAGGGGTATGCTCACCCATACAGGGACCCCCAGATATTTGGCGAACAGGCCACTGGCGTAGGCGCCAACACCAAACAGCACGTAGTGGCAGAGTGACCAGTCATGGGTGGTGCTGACCAGTCGGTAGCTTTGAGCCAGTATGATGTAGGTGAAGAAGAGAATGGCAACCTCAACCTGATATCTTCCCATGAAGAACGGTATGATGCAAAGCGCTACGATTAGTGGTAACAGCCACCCCATCTTTCTCATATTTAAATTAAACTGCGACACGGCCCAAAATCCCCTGCGGTCTTATTATTAACACGCCTGCCATTATGGCAACCACAACCATGTTGGCGACAACGGCGTCGAATATAGTGGTAATGAAGGTATGAGCAAAGCCAAAGAGAACGGAGGCGAGGACAGCACCCTCGATACTTCCCATTCCTCCTACAATTACCACAATGAAGGCGGGCAGGATGACCTGATGCCCGAGAACCGGGGTTACGGCGTATATGGTCGACATCAGCCCGCCGGCGAGACCGGCCAGTGCGCCCGATATACCCATGGCGAGCGCCGTTATCTTGTTGGTGCCTATACCCTGGAGGGCGGCGGCATCGGGGTCCTGAGACACGGCTCGTAGAGCCCTACCCATTTTGAACCGGCGCATAAAGAAGATGAGTCCTCCGATCGCGGCAATCGCGAAGGGTATTATGAGCATCCTGGAGAAATCAACGGAGGCACCGGCAATATCAAAGGGTATCATATAGGGCTTGGGGATGTAGCGCATCAGTCCCCACCCGTATACCTCTCCGCAGAAAACCTGAATGATGAAAGCCAGACCGGCCGTTGCCATAAATCCAGCCAGCACATTACCACGCGTCGGACGAAAGATGCCTCGCTCCGTGGCCAGGCCGAGGGCGCAGACTACTCCGGCTCCGGCTGCCACGGCTGCCCAGTATGGCGCCCCGCCCAGGGCATACATGGCATAAACCGTATAGGCACCCGCCATAAAGAACTCGCCATGGGCGTAGTTTGCCATCTGCATTACACCGAAGGCAAGGGAAAGCCCCACCGCTATCATAGCATACATACAGCTTACCGCCCCGGCATTGGCTGCTGTCTGTAAAGCAGTTGTGAAGTCCATACCTTTAGCCTTTCAACTAGAATAAATCAGATAAATGATTCTCAAGCTATACGGGCGTTGGGATAGCTTGTAAGCTATCCCAACGCCCGTCGATTAGCGCTGGTAATGCATCATGCCGTGATCTTCCACCACAGGAATGACTATATCCTTGATGGAATCGAACCAGTCCTCAAACCTTACGTCCACCACGTGATCCTGGGGCCGGACGCACTCATGCAGGGGATCGGAGGTGATGGGGTCCTGCAGGGCGG
>JAWOBD010000068.1:0-6580 GCA_046498175.1 Dehalococcoidales bacterium
TATGAAATAAATGTTCGCCCTGCACATCATATCTGTCTGAATTCGGCTTTATTTACCGGTACCCAACTCCATATTCCCCACCACCATATTAAGCAAGGTGCCTGAGGTGTAATTTAATGGCCTTCTTGGTTTCCTTTACTATTTCTTCATGTTTCTTTCTGCCCGTCTTCACCGCAAAGGAGTCAAGCACCTTCCCCGAGTTCTTTTCTATCTTCGAGGTGATATTTTTGCCCGCTTTTTCATACCCGGAGCCACCCATGGTAAAAAATGGAATCACCTTTTTCTTCCTGAAATCCGTTTCGCGGATGAAGGCGTTAACCGCAGGTACCGGCTTGGACGCCCATATTGGAGAACCCAGCAGAATCAAATCATAATCGTGTACATCGAAGGGAATAGGCTTTATCTCGCTGCACTTATCCCTTCCCGCCGCATAACCACCAATCACATACTTCAAAAAGGAGGGCATCTTCTTCACTTCTTCCAGTTTACAAATATCTGCTTTCATTTCTCTGGCAATAGCCCTGGCCACGATTTCCGTATTTCCCGATAGCGAATAGAATACGACTAGCTTCTTCATAATACCTCCTCGACGGGAACATACGAATTATAGCACAATATTAGGTAGCGAATAGTTATAAATATCATCAAGGGAGGTATCATATGGAATTTTTCGATGTTATAGAGGGACGCTATAGCGTTAGAGCCTATAAATCTACCCCGGTTGAAGACGAAAAGCTAGCTAAAATCCTGGAAGCGGCACATATGGCGCCGACAGCCTGTAATCTGCAGCCTTTTCAGTTCATCGTAATACATACAAAGGGAAGAGAAACAGATTTGAAACATATCTACGGTCAATCCTGGTTCACTCAAGCCCCTCTGGTAATCTGCGCCTGCGCCATTCCGTCTCAAAGCTGGAGGCGTGGAGACGGCAAGAACTACTGTGATATAGATGTGACCATAGCAATGGACCACCTTATTCTGGCCGCGGCCAACTTGGGTCTGGGTACCTGCTGGATCGGAGCCTTTGACCGCAACGCCACCTGTGAAATACTGAGGTTACCCGAAGGCGTTGAGCCGGTTGCTTTTACACCTGTTGGCTACCCAGCAGACCAGCCCAGCTATAAAACACGCAAACCCGTTAAAGAGATAGTAAGATACGAGAAATGGTAAGTCCGGGTATAATTTGAGTAAAGAGGCCATGATCAGCTAACCAGGTAACATATGAGGAGAGGTAGTCCGGCAAGGGAAAAAGCACCATCAAAATTGCCTAACCCGGCTTTTCTCTGTTACTATCATCTGTACAGGGGATATGCTGATGGAAAGCGGCAAAACCAGGGTGCTCTTTCTGTGTACACATAATACAGCGAGAAGCCAGATGGCTGAGGCCTTCCTCAATAATATGGCCGGAGACAGGTTTGAAGCTCATAGCGCCGGTCTGCAGCCAAAGGACATTCATCCCTATACCCGGGAGGTAATGCAGGAGCTTGGTATAGATTTGAGTAAACAGTACTCCAAGGCCCTCAGGGATTATATGGGGAAAATGCATTTCGGCTATCTTATTACGGTTTGTGCTCAGGCGGAGGCGAACTGCCCGTCCACGTTCCCGGACATCAGCAACCGCCTGTTCTGGGATATTGAAAACCCCGAGTTAACCGCCGGTTCGGAATCAGATAAACTGGAAAGGTTCCGCCAGGTCCGGGATGAGATCAAAAAGAGAATCACCAGCTGGCTTTTTGAAGAGGCGAAATAGTATAGTAGCGTAATAAAATAAGGTAAAGTGCTATGTCAACCGAAAACAATGATGAGACAGTAAAAACGGATTCTGACGAAGCAACCAGTGACCTCCAACACGACGTGATAGAGATAAAGGAAGCTGTCGACGAGGTGATGGATGAGCAAAAGCTCACCGACAAAGTCGAGGGGCTCCGCTTAAGCCTCGATAATCTATCCGGCGACGTCGAGAATTGGAAAACGAAGCAGAAAAACGACCTGCTCGGATCACTGGAAAGCATCAAGTCTCAGGTGGAGGAAATCGAGCAGGAATGGGACAGCGTTTCCAAGAGCATGAAGGCTCAAAGGGAAAGACTGGAATCTCTGCTTGAGGCCTTTCCCAGCGTTATAGAGACATCCACCATACGCGCACTGACACTGAGGCTCAACCATCTGGAAAACCTGGTAGCAAATCTAACCGAGGAACACGACAAGAAACTGACGGTAAAACGGTTCCAGTGGCAGTTGGTGATATCAATAATCGCCCTGTCCGTAACCATATTCTTCTGGGCAATGTTTGCCACCGGAAGGCTGAGCTGGTAGTTTGAACCATAAATTATTTTAGGAGGATCAGTGAGATTGAAAAGGCCTTTTTACTTCGCCAGTATTACCGGTACCATCCTGCTAACCGTAGCGCTATTAACCGGATGCACCTCATCTTCCGCACCAGGCGAAGCGCCCGGGGATGATACTGCACCAGATTCCACACCGACCGAAGAATCACCCCAGAATGAGGAACCCCAGCAGTCCGACGAGGACCTGGAGGGTATCCTGGGTAAAGCCTCGGACATAGATTCAATGAAATTCGACATCGTGATGACGAATACGGGTATGGAGCCCATGACCACCGAGGTGTGGCTCAAAGACAACAAAATGAAAACCAAAACGACGTCTCAAGGACAAACCGTCATCAATATCGTGGACCAGGATGCTCAAACGATGTATATGTATATGCCCGACCAGAACACCGCTTTCCAGACCAGCTATGAAGAGACCGACCTGTCTCCCATCGATGAAATCGAGACGGTCCTTCAGTATGACCCGGTGACGACCGGCACCGAAACTATAGACGGGAAGTCCTGTATGGTTATCGAATATACAATGCAGGATACCAGTTCTACGGCCTGGATATGGACAGATTACGGGCTCCCCATAAAGGTAGTCTATTCAACGCCCGAATCCACAACCAGAATCGAATACAAGAACATAGATTTCACCGACATACCGGATAGCGAGTTCCAGCTTCCTGAGGGAGTCCAGATAATGGACTACCCGACCCAGGCCGAAGAGTAAGGGAAGAGAAATAAGGCAACTACAAAAAGTGTTCAAACGGCATCTCCGGAAATGGTATCCGGAGATGCCGTTTCCGTCTAGTCTAAACCGATACTGTTTGCCGGACACCGCTGCAGGCAGATATCGCACAAAACGAACCGGTTATCCTCTACTTCGGCCACATCACCGACAATATTGGACAAACATTCTGCGGTATCAATCAAGCGGTATGGCTTGAGGATACTCAAAGGACACTCGTCAATACAGATCGAGCAGCCCCTGCATAATGGGCTTTCCTCATCGGATTCATCCGGGCCTGTTTCGAGAATAGTGTTAAGCCTCAGGGCAGCAAAGCGAAGCCTGGAACCGAATACCGGATTTATAACCAGGGTGTTCTTACCACGTTTACCCAGCCCCGCCTTTATCGCTGCCGTTTTGTAGTTAAAGAAGTCGGCTTCTCCCCGATGTGCATAGCCGTACTTTCCCAGTATGCTGGCGGCGATGCCCAGTTTTTCCAAATTTTTTACAACCTGATCGAGCCCCGGCTGGACATACTTCGCAAAACCGGGTAATTCTATTCCCCTATCCGTCTTGCCGAATTCATCCAGGTTTCGTTCCGGCCTGGTTTCCAGGCCAAGTATAAGGGTGCTTTTCCCATCATGAACATTGTATATGCCGGCAACGTCAAAATATTCCCGTGCACATTCCGTTATTTCTTCTCTGCTTTTCATTGTAACCGTCCTCCGTATTCTGCTAGAATATATTAAACGTTGCTACTGCATCCAAAGAACGGATTTCATTCTACGAGGAGTATCACCGAATCGCTTTGTAATAATACTATGCGCTCCTCATCCAGAATGTCAATCGAGCGAAGCCGGACAGGTATTGAGTTGCACTTCCAGAAAAACACGGTAATACTTGACGTTTTGCCCTAACATGTTGTAGCTTGTTCGAAATATGATTGCAGAGCGGATAATTTATTTCCGTAAGATTAGGAGTGTCGCGTAGAAGCAACCCGATAGAGATAGATACGTTTTAATAAATACAAGGCATAGGTGGAAGGAGACCAATACAGGATGTTCTTCGAATGACAATCGCCCAGGTTTTACCGGACGGAACTGTTTACAGCCGGAGGAAGGATATATGCCCCTTCGATACCAGATCTCTCGATGAATACCGCTCCGTCGTAGAAGAGGAAAGAATTGATAAGCTGCTGAGCCTCGCTCAGAGGCTCAAGGGGTTAAAGATACTGGAACTGAATTCCACAGCCAACGGCGGTGGAGTAGCGGAAATGCTGTATAGCTCCGTACCATTACTCAACCGCATTGGCCTGGAAGCAGAATGGAAGGTTATCCAGGGTAACGCTAGCTATTTCGAGTGTACCAAGAAGCTGCACAACCTTTTGCAGGGCAAGAAGGGCTCATTCGGCCGTGAACTCAGGCAAATCTATAACAACCACCTCCTGGAAGCCGTTAGCGATAACATAATAGATTATTCCCCGGATGTAGTAATCGTCCATGACCCCCAGCCGATGCTGCTCTGCAGATACCTGAAAAAAGAGGGGCAGAGCTGGCTATGGAGGTGTCACCTCGACCTGGAGCCATCGGTAAAAGCCCGGAACGGTATGTCCAAACTGCTCGAAGACTGGGTGTCCGATTACGATGCGGCCATCTTCTCCGCAGCCCGGTATATTTTCCCACCCTGGTTGATACCAAAATTCGTAATTCCACCCTTTATCGACCCCTTTTCGGAAAAGAACCGTGAGCTGAGCGAAGAGGAGATATCAAGCGTCCTAAACAAATACGAAATAGACCCCGAACTTCCAATCATCGCACAGATAGGGCGGTTCGACCCCTGGAAAGGCCTGGATAGAACCATCGCCACCTACCGGGAAGTAAGGCGGGAAAGAAAGTGCCAGCTACTTCTGGCAGGTGGGTTTGCCTCCGACGACCCCGAAGGTGCCCGGGTGCTGGAAAATATTCAGGAGATGACCGGTAATGACAGGGACGTTCGCATATTGCGGCTTTCACTATCCAACCGCCTGGAAAACTATCGCGAGGTCAACGCCCTGCAGCGTGCCGCCAGCGTGATAATGCAGCCTTCTACCCGGGAGGGCTTCGGGCTGGTGGTTACGGAGGCGCTCTGGAAAGCCAAACCAGTCATCGCCAGCAACGTAGGGGGAATCCGGTTTCAGATAAAGCAAGGAGACACCGGCTATTTCTACGAAAACCCGAGGAAAACCGCCCGGAGGGTCATCAACCTGCTGGACAGCGCCCGCGCATCGGAAAGAATCGGCAACCGGGGTAAAAAATACGTGCAAAAACACTTCTTGATTGTCGACAGGATAGCCGATTACCTGAGGGCAATGGATATCACCATGAACTCACATTTCGGCAGTACCAAAATGGCCGAATGTGTCACCAGCTTCCACCCCTGGTAAATCACGGCACGCCCTCCCGTTTGCATATCTTCCTGTAGTAAAAACCCAGCCAGAGGAACTGCGAGATACCGCAAAGCGTGATAACACCTGCCGGGAAAGCCGCTTTTTCACCAAGAAAAGTGATGGCAATGGCACTGGCAAGACCGGCATTCTTCCTTGTTCCTACCACAACCCAGCTTATCACGGTAGACCTGTCGACATTCATCCTTCGGGCAGAGAAATCGATGATATGAGCAAGTCCAAAGGTAACAGCAAGCGCAATGACAACGACCTCAAACAGTATATCGTGGTGGGAGAAGAACACCTCCCGGTTGACGCCGATAATGACGTAGATTACCAGGAAGTAACTCCAGGTAACCACGGTATCCCGCCACCTCTTGATGCGCTTTACCAAGCCCCGGTAGATGAGCAAACGTGATACCACAAGCGGAAGCACTATCAACTGTGCCAGTATGATAAGTAAACGCAGCGGGTTAACGAAGTCGGAACCCAGAAACAGAATCATCAGAGCCGGGGTTATACCCAGCGAGGCGATATACAGCCCTGCTGTTCCCAACAACGAGAATACCGTGTTACCACCCAGCATATAGCTGAAGGGTACGGCAGAAACAGCGGGCGGCATCGCCGCCAGTGTTACGAAACCTCCCCATATCTGGGCATCCTTGATCAACCACCTGGCCATAAGCAGCATGCCGCCACCCATAGCGACATAATTGAATAAAAATGAAAGCAGTACCGGCCGCGGCGCCCTGCGCATCGATGTGAGGTCTCTATTGGTTATGTCAAGTACAGACAGGGTCATGGTAATACCCAGGGCCGGCATCAATAAGGGCTCGGTCCAGCGCGTATCAAGCCCGACCGTCAAGGCCAGCACCATAGCGAGCATGAACACAAAGTTGCGGTTCTTGAACAGGCTGGCAGCTCTTGCAGTCAAAACAATCTCCCCGAACTCAAAGTAATAAGTTTTATAAGAAATTGAGGTATAAGATATATGCAGCCATTATCAAGGCACGCCTTCCCGTTTGCGTATCTTCCCGTAGTAGAAGCCCAGCCAGAGAAGCAGCAAAACACCGAAAAGCGCAATAACTCCTGCTGCAA
>JAWOBD010000094.1:0-18848 GCA_046498175.1 Dehalococcoidales bacterium
AATCGATTACCCGTAAACAGGGTGGATCATTAAGGTCAACATTTTCCTGTCCGCCAATATTAATGCAAGCCTGGTTGGTCGCCCCCCTGGAGCGGTTTAAAAGGTCAATAATCTTGGGCAATTGCGGGGCAATATGCTGTCCGTAGGTATAGTCTTCCATATCACATTTAGTATCCGTAACCAGGTAGTCATAAAAATAGGTCTGAATTCTTTCCTCCGATGTAGGCGCCGGTGCCCCCGGATCATGTCGAATACAAAAACCATGATTAAAAATTAGCCCAATCATGGTTTCTTATCAATTCAGGACATAAACAGCTTTTCCCCGCTATCGGTATGTTTGACATCGAGAGTCATACCACCCAGGACGGCATCAAGCTCACTACCAATCAGGAGAACGGTCCTTCCGTCCTTCTCCACCGATTGGTCAGCCTTTTTAGGACGATCTGGTATAAGCCTCAATCTCCCTCCCGGCCGGGCTGCCAGTCTGAGGGTGATATCGGTATCCTTAACGTTTTCTGATAAGATATTATTGAGCAGTTCCTTCGCACCATCGGTCACTTCAATCATACTCTCCTGCACCTTCAATGTAAGATTCATCTCCCATAAATTATTACTCCCAAAAAGGATATTTGTTTCACAACAATGATCTATTTTTTATCAAGCGTACGGGTGAATTAACCGGTTAAGAAATTGAGCCTGAGTTTTTTCTGGGATAGCGCCACCACATCCGCCGGTTCACAGATTACATTGCGTTTTGCCCTGTTATCGCGAATAAACAAATATGCCGTCTCCCCGGTAAGAAAATTGAGCAAGGTTTTATCTACCTCGCCGACAAATCTGCCATTTTTATCGAATGCTTTTGCTCCCTGCTCTATGGACATATTGCCTTTCACATTATCACCTCCCACTGCTGTTTATAACTATTATATAAACGCCCTCTCAAAAAAACATGATACATTGGAGGTATTATGAATAAAAAAAGGACTATCTTGCGATAATCCTTATGGTTTTCCCACTTGCGAATATTGAGGGTACCACTAAAACGGACGTCTATCAATCCTGCTGGTCATTCTCTCCATCATCCTTCAACAAACCGTGTTGTACCGCATAGGCTGCCGCCTGCTGGCGGTTCTTGAGCTGCAGCTTTTCCAGAATATTTTTCACGTGGACCTTGGCCGTATTCTCCGTAATGAAAAGGGTTTCAGCCAATTCACTATTTGTAGCCCCTTTACCCAAAAGTTTCAATATTTCTATCTCTCTTTCGGAAATTCCTTCAGCATTATACGGGCTGCTGTTCCTTAAATCACCGAACTTTTCCACCAGCTTGTGTGCCAGCGGTTTTGAAACAACCACCTCACCGTCCGCCAGCAGGCTGATAGAATTCAGCAAATCTTCCAGTTTCATATCTTTCAATAAATATCCACTGGCCCCGGCTTCCATAGCGTTGTAAAGGCCCTCTTCTGATCGGGAGGAGGTGAGCATGGCGATTTTGGTCTGCGGAGCACGATCGATGATCTGCTCCACAAGCTCCTTACAGTCGTGCTGGGAAATCGTATCACTTATTAATACCATCTGGGGCCTTATTTCCTCTATCCTTTCCAGCGAACCAATGCCTGAACTCTGGTAGACAATTTCCACGTTGCTCTGCTCGTGCAAAATCCTGGCCAGACCTTCACGGAATACCTCTTTATCATCAATGAGGAGCACCCTTATCTTTTCTCTATCCATTCCCGTTATTCCCACATAAATAGACGGCTTTCGCTAGAGCTATTATACCACTATTGCCGGAAAATGGTATTTCACCGCATTGCCGTTTTGAACCGCCAAATGAAGCCTGCTTTAATCAGCAACAGGGACTATACAAGCGTCCATCATGGCGCCATCTCAAATGCCGGAGATAACCGCGATTATTTAACAGTATTGGTTTATGTTACAATGAACCAAGCCAAAACATAAGACACCTGCATATTGAAGATATATACGGGTGAAAATTGCCCTGTTTAATATCTGGGCTCCGTCCGGTAGTATATGGTGGGGCGTATGGTATTTATGTCGTCTCAGGGAGGTAAAAATGAGAATAGAAAGCCCCAGAAACACCGAGCGATTCGGTTCAGTCAGAATAAATGACGTGCAGAGGGTGCTTGAGTTGGATTCGGGCAGAGCCACAGAACTGACGCTCCAAGATAATATCGCGGTAGAAAAAATCGAGGATGAAGATGCTAAAGCCATTGAGGAGAAAATGGCAGTAGTGATTCCCGTAAAAGACGAAGAGGTCAAACTTTTCGAAGGAGTAATAAGTGGCATTCCTCACGACTGTCTGGTGATAGTAATTTCCAATAGCCAGAAAAAGAGGATAAACCGTTTCAAAATGGAGCAGGATACCCTGAAGCAGTACTGCCATTTCACCCGCCGAAAGGCTCTGATCATACACCAGAAGGATAATTTTTTAGCAAGGTGCCTTGCCGATGCCGGTTATGGTTCTATACTGGGAGAGGACGGATTGATAAGAAGCGGTAAAGCCGAAGGAATGGTGGCAGGAATACTCCTGGCCATGCTGGCAAAGAAGGATTATGTCGGATTTATCGATGCGGATAACTATTTCCCGGGCGCTGTCTGGGAATATGTCAAGTGTTACGCTGCCGGCTTCAGCATGGCCAGGTCACCATACTCGATGGTCAGAGTGCTATGGCGTTATAAACCCAAAATCTCAAAAAGAATGTATTTCAGGAAGTGGGGGCGCGTATCCGAAATAACCAACCGTTGTATGAATTCCCTGATATCAAACCAGAGCGGTTTTGAAACCGAAATCATCAAGACGGGCAATGCAGGTGAGCACGCAATGAGTATCCGGCTGGCCGAAATATTAACCTATGCCTCGGGATATGCTGTGGAACCTCAGGAATTGATGTCGATATTCGAGGGCTTTGGCGGCAGTATGGCCATGGCAAACCCCACCGCCGCCAAGCATGGCATAGAGATTTTTCAAACGGAAACAAGGAACCCTCACCTCCATGCGGAAAAAGGCGGCAGGCACCTTACTGTGGAAATGTTGCTTCCCGGACTGGGGACAATATATCATTCACCTCTGTGTGAAAGCGATACCAGACAGTTGATACTCGATGAGCTGAGACAAAATAACGCCATCGAGAACGAAGGTGAGCCTCCGGCCCCGCATTTTATCAAACCCATCAAGAGCATCGATTTTAAAAAGTTTGGCGATGCTATGGCGGGAAAAATGGAATCCTATTCGGCTCTGGAAGGTCATAAATAATGAAGGCGGTAATTCTTGTTGGCGGAGAGGGAACACGGCTCAGACCGTTGACCTGGCGCAGACCAAAGGCGATTGTACCTATATTGAACCGCCCGTTCCTGGAATACCTGGTCGGCTATCTCAAGGAGCACGGTATCACCGAGGTTATTCTTGCTATGGGTTATTTGCCCGACCCAATTCAGGAGTGTCTGGGTGATGGAAGCAAGCTGGGAGTACGTCTGCACTATGTTGTGGAGGATTCGCCCATGGGTACTTCCGGTGCCGTAAAAAATGCCGAGCAATTTCTCGATGAAAGATTTTTGGTATTTAATGGCGACATCCTCACGGGAATAGACCTCTCTGACATGATAAGGCATCACCTTGAAGGCAGAGTCAGCGTGAGCATCGCACTTACCCCGGTTGATAATCCCACCATTTACGGGGTAATAGAAACAGATGAAAAAAGCAGGGTGAGGCGCTTTGTGGAGAAACCGGGCTGGGATGAAGTCACCACGAATATGATAAATGCCGGCATATACGTTATCGAACCGGAAATACTGGACCGAATACCAGCATCACGGCCATCTATGTTCGAGCACGACATCTTTCCGTCACTGCTGGATGACGACAAGCCCATGCTGGGATACCCCTCGGATGCCTACTGGATCGATATCGGTACACCGGAGAAATACCTGCAAGCCCACCACGATCTGTTGCTGGAAAGGGGTGACGAGTATATCCAGACAGACGGTACCAGCGAGATAGAACCGGATGCGTCTATAAGGGGCCCGGTGATGATTGCCGGAAGCTGCGTCATCGCCAAAAGTGCCAGGATAACAGGTCCTGCTGTACTCGGGGAGGGTTGTCATATCGGGGGTGGCACCCGTATTGAAGGCAGCATACTGTGGGACGGGGTCAGGGCAGGGGAAAGATCTCAAATCACCAACAGCGTTATAGGAACCAGGAGTCATATCGGAGGGGGATGTTACATCCCTTCCGGATGTGTGCTGGGCGATGAAGTGCACATGGAACCGGGATACCGGATTCCAGAAGGCACGAAAGTTGAACCCGCTGAACACCTTGGTTGAACGCTGAATACGATTAAAGGAAGAGGGGAACGATGTCACCTATATGTGGAATTGTCAGCCGTAATAATAAAGATATCTCATCGCATATAAGTACAATGATGGGTATAATTGGCAATAAGCGACAGGATGGCGCCTGGATAGTTGCCGGTAGCGATATAAGGAGATGGAAAGAAGGAACTGCGCCACAAGCAGGGCTTTCTATGGGACAAACCTCTTTCCGTACCAGAGAAGCAAATATGGAGCGCCCGGTGTTGTCTTCAGACAGTAACCTGAGCGTGCTTTACGAGGGTAACCTCTATAACCGCGGGGAATTAATACGCGGGAAGGACTTGAAGACGGCTACGAATGATAACCTGGCTGCCGGTATAGTTGCCGGTATGCTGGATGAGGAATATGATGGTAATCTCACGGCATCCACGAAACTGGTTGGGTCGAGGCTCAATGGAGACTACTGCCTTGCAGTCAGCGACGGAAGTCAGATCATGGTAATGCGCGACCCGGCCGGGGTCAGGCCCCTGTTTTTAGGCGAAAAAGACGACATGGTAGCCTTTTCTTCCCTGAAAAAGGCGCTGTGGGAGCTTGGCTTTCGTGATGTCAAGCCCATGAGGGCAGGCAGGTATATTGTTATCGATGCAAACGGAATCAATGCTGATGAGGCATGGACCCATCTGGGCGAAGGAATAGAAGCTTCGCTGGCCGATATCGACACCGCCGTAGAAAAGTACTGTAAACTTCTCAAAAATGCGGTGGAGAAGCGTCTGGATAATGTGAACCGGGTCGGCGTTCTGGTATCGGGCGGGGTCGACAGTTGTCTTACCGCCAAGCTGGTTAATGATGTGGCGAGTACCAGGGGCATCGAAATCGTGGCCTATACTGCGGGGGTAAAAGGGTCAACGGATATAGATTACGCCAGGAACTTCGCCCGTGATTTCGATATTCAACACAAAGTAAGATACCTTACCACGGAAGACGTGGAGTACTATATGCCCGTGGTGATCAACTCCGTCGAGGAGAGGGACATGGTACAGGTTGAAGCCGGCATCGGCGTTTATGCCGCGTTGGATATGGCCCGGAAGGATGGGATCAGGGTAATTGTCTCCGGACAGGGTCCTGACGAGCTATGGAGTGGCTATAGCTGGTATCCCAGGGTAATTGCCAGCGAAGGCTATGAAGGGCTGGAGCAAAGGATGCGCGATGACCTGGCAAGAGCGGATATAGAGACACTGGATAGAGAAAACAGGCTGGCCATAGCTCATGGCATGGAGAAGGTATTCCCCTATGTCGATATTGATGTGGTCAAGCTGGCTCTTAGTGTATCGCCCCGCATCAAGATAAACTCCGAAGACGATAATACAGGGAAAAGACCTCACCGTGAGGCCGCCAAAAAACTGGGGCTTCCGTCAGAATACGCCGACAGAGGCAAGGACGCGGCACAGCACGGCACCGGGATACACGATACACTGGATGAAATAGCCGGCAAACACGGCTTCACTCCAGAGCTGGTGGAGCGTACCGGCTATTCCAGCGATCTTATCAGCAAAACCAAGCTGGCAAGCTCGACAAGATACGGTTATCGGTATGTAGAAAAGGAATTGTGGGAAACGCCGGGGGCGGTTCAGTTCTTCATCGATACCATAGCCTACAAGCAGGGGCTGCTCAACGAATACGAAAGAACCAACATAGAGAAATTTATGGATACGTCAAAAGGTTGAACCGATTTCAATGAGGGACCTGATAATATGAACAATCAAGATAAAAAAGTGGTTATCTTCACCGACCTTGACGGTACCCTGCTGGACCGGGAAGACTATTCCTGTAAAAAGGCCCTAGGAGCTATCGAGCACCTGCTGAAAAGGGTAATTCCGGTTGTGTTTTGCTCGGCCAAGACACGGGTTGAGCAGGAGGTATACCGGAGTGCACTGGGAATCAGCGACCCCTTTATTGTCGAAAACGGGGGTGCCATATTCATACGACAGGGCTATTTCCCGTTTGATTTCGATTACAGCAAGTCCGAAGACGGATATCAGGTTATCGAGCTGGGAATACCCTACGGAGAAATAAGAGCGGTTCTGAAACAGGTCAGTAGAGAGCGCAATTTCGACATCAGGGGGTTTGGTGATATGAGCGCCGACGAAGTGGCCAGCTTAACCGGGCTGGACCTTGAGGCGGCATCAAGAGCAAAGCAAAGGGAGTACGACGAGACCCTCACAATGGAGGGAACACCCGAAGAAATAGACGGCGCGCTGCGGGCAATCGCCAAGAAAGGGCTCAATTGCACTTCAGGAGGGCGTTACTACGATGTAATGGGTGGAAACGACAAGGGGAAAGCCACCAGGATTCTTACGACCCTGTTTCGTAAAAAATTTGGCGAGTTACGAACCGTAGCCATTGGAGACAGTCCCAATGACTTACCGATGCTGTCCGAGGTGGAATTGCCGTTTTTGGTGCAGCAACCTGGTGGAACCTGGGAAGAACTGGATTTGCCCCATCTTCAGCGGGTAAATGCTGTCGGTCCCGAAGGTTGGAGCAAAGCAATAGAAAAGATAGGGGTGGATTATTGAGAGCCGGGGTCGCACAAATCGCTCTTTGCGAAGATATTGGACGGAATATCAGCAAGTCGGCGGGTTGCCTCAGGCAGGCTGCAGCCCTGAAGATTGACATCCTGTGTTTCCCCGAGTGCAGCTTAACCGGATATATTAGAAATTTCGGTGATTTAAGCAAGTCTGATATAGAAAAATCACTGGATGTAATCCATAAGCAGGGAATCAGTCACAATATTGACTTCATTATCGGCACCCCATATTTTGATAACAACACTCTGTTCAATGCGGCCGTCTTGATGAGGGCCGACGGAAGCAGAGCGACATATTTCAAAAACATGCTGACCGCATTTGACCATCACTACTTCTCTAAAGGTAAAGGCGATTTAACATTCGCCGTCAAGGAAAAAAGTTGCGGAATCCTGATATGCCGTGACCAGAATTCACCCGCGCTAGCCCGTCTATATGCCGAAAAGGGAGCGGAGGCAATTTTTTATCTGGCCGCCCACTACTACCCCCCTCCGGAAGCGCGCAGAAAGACGGATAAAAACCGGGCTCTGCCCATCGCCCGGGCCGTAGAGAACGGAATATATATTCTTAAGGCAAATGCCGTTGGCTCGCAGGGAAACTGCGTAAGCCTGGGTGGCAGCATAATTGTCGACCCCCAAGGCACAGTAGTATGTGAAGAAGGGGAAAAAGAAGAAAACATACTTTATGTCGACATTTAAAACCTCAGTTTAATGGTCACTATTTCAAACGGTTCCACTTCAAGCCTGATTTCAGAACCATGGCATTCCATCTCTTCCAGATCCTCTTCCAGAAGGTTAACCGCCTTAACTGATTTCGGTTCCTTGAACAGGTTTAACACTCCAGCGGTCTTTTCTCCCTTTGTTTCAAAAAGCCTGAGCACGACATCATTTGAACCCTCGGCCTTTTTAAGAGCCGTCAGGATAAGGTTCTCCGGTTCGAGCTGGATAAATGACAGGGACGAAGGAAGCGTTCTGATGCGTTTTCGGGTCTCGGATGGCAGCTGGAATCCGATCAGGTTGTGGTTGAACTCGTAAGCAGGCCGGAACGAATTGGCTTCTTTCCAGCCGCCCTGGTGGGGGAACAGCGAGTACTCGAAGAAGTAGGGTTTGAATTCCTGGGCATCAGGGGTGGGGATGGCCGGGCCGGTTTCACCATCGGAAGATAGCATCAAAACACTGCGCAGCAGGGTTAAATAGATTTCACCATCCCTGATTTCATGGGCGGGTAGCCCCTTATTGATCAGGGTTACCCCCCTGTCTTCATCCGAGTAGTCAATCCAGTTCAAAGCCGGATATACGCCACAGGGGTCTTCCACCCACTTCTCTTCAGGATGGAAGTGATACTGGTCCACAGGACGGCTGACCACGCCAAACTGGGTCTCGGAATGATAGTTTGATGACCGGATATCCGTGGCAAACCTTGCCCTGATTCTTACCTGCGGATGCTGGTTATTCACCATGGTCATAATGTCTATCCTGGGTATATCCTGGTACACTATAATCTTTTTTTTCACGGTGAGGTATTTATGGCGCCACAGACGGCTGCCAAACTTCTCGGTAAGCCGGTAAGGCCACCTCAGCGAATAGTAATCGCTTTCGATGTTGATTATGCTCCGGAGCGAGGTCTTATTTATAGTGAAACTCTTAATCCTGAATTTACCGTATTTAATCCCCTGGTCTCCCTCTGTCCTCAATGGTTCATCCAGACGCTGGTTATGATAATAGAGGTCCCCTATTTCCTCCTCAAGAACAAGCTCATTTCCCTTTACCACCAGTTTCCCGTCCTGCGAGACCTCAATCAGGCCATTGGAGGAGTCAACCTGCAGGTTGAAGAATTGATTTCTTATCCTGTTGCCTTTAATCCTTATCCTGGGCGTCGTCAGGTTTCTCGGGTTTCTGCTCATAATCTTATAGGTACGGTATCCCAGAGCAGGGACGGTGGCAACAAAGCCAATTTTTACGGTATGGAAAGACCCATCGGAATATCTGGTGGATTCAAGTATTTCCACCTCTATCTCGCCCTGGTCGCCTCGCAGGCCCTCAATCCTCTTAACCTTACCCCTCTTATACCACAAGTCCACCTCGACCCAGTTTCTGACTTCCCACGAAAGCGGGTTGAATATGATTACATCGTCTCTTTGCTTTAAATTTCGGGAGATATAGAGCACCATCTCCCAGAGGGTCTTCGGTAAGTGATGCTCGAGGTGCATAAAATTGTCCCTCGCTTCATCGTAGCACTCATCTATACCCGTACCTGGCGCCACATCATGGAACGCCCCCCAGAGCAGTTTTCTCCAGTTGTCTCCGAATTCATCTGCCGGGTAGACAAGCCCAAGCAGCCAGGCAATGGTAGCCCATTTTTCGCAGGCCAGAATCATATTCTCGTGTTTTCTGAGGTTCTGTTTTATCCAGATGCGACTGGAACAGACATTGGGGAACACCTCAGAATATTTGCCGGAGTAAAGCTCGCCCCTTCTAACCGACAGGTTTACACTTTCCTCTTCCAGAGCCTCGAAAAATTCGCGGCTGGTAGCTATCTTCATCCTCGAGTCTTCATGCGTCCGGTTCCATTTCTTGACCGTTCTGCTTGTTTCCGACTGCGGCAATGTCACGCCGCTTCCGGACGGCATCAATATATTTTTGGTGGTAGCCCTCTCCCGAAGAATATCGAAGCTCTTTTCCAGCGCCGAGAGGTCGAGCCCGGCCCGGTAGCCGAGAGGCATCCAGTGGGCCAGAATCCTGCTGCCATCAAGGCCCTCCCACCAGAACTCGGATGGTCTATCCATATCGGCGCCGCGCCGGAAAGCAAAGTATTTATAGCCGGACTTTTTGTAAATTTGCGGTAGCTGGGCATTGTACCCGAAACTGTCGGCGGCCCACATCACCGGTACTTCCAGGTTGAATTTATCCTTTACGTACCTCTTGCCATGCATTATTTCCCTTATCAGTGTCTCTCCATTGGGAATCATGGTATCAGCCATCAGATACTCGCCGTCAGCAATCTCTATCCTCTTCTGTGCAATCAGCCTGCTCATCGTCTTGAAAAGCATCGGGTTTCTTCGCTCAATCTCTTCAATGAGGGCAGTCTGTTCAATGAGGAATTTGTAATCCGATTTCTGTATCAGGTCGATTGCTTTCCTGAGGATAAGGTCGATGTTGATGTAGAAATAGTCCTCTTTGGTAAACACCCAGACCGCATCGTAATGGGTATGAGGAACCAAATATATCGTATGCTTCATAATCTTTTGTCAGCCACCTTTACAATTCATTTGTTTCTCTTGAGATTCAAACATGTCCTCCACTTTCAATCCATGTATTTAAGGAACCGTCGAAATTATAACACGCGTGTTTCAGGGATTGCCAAACGGTGTTAATGGCCTGTGCAGCATTCGTTATGCGGTAAGCCCGGATTTGTCACTATCTGCTCCATCATAGAAAATATGTACTTGAAACTCGATTCTGTCATAAAATACTTCAAGATATGTGGCACCCTTTAATCGGTCTATTGCTGATAATAGCCGGGTTTTCCGCACTGGGTATAGAGCTGTATGCTATCATCACCTTCGATAGCTATCTTGCCGTTAATCCAGGGCTCACCATCATCCGTATATCTATATGGGTAGTATTGATTGCACTTGGTTTCAGGTTGCGAAAGCACGGTCCTCCCCAGGACTATGAGGAATGAATGGTCAACTCTCTTTGGTCAATATTGCTGTTAAGGCCAGGCGCTCGGCTGAGAAGCCAGAGACGATGCATCCAGCCAGCGGATACCTGATGTCATTTCCTGAAGGAAACGGGTACTTTCCGGCCATTCGTTTCAGGGCTTTTGGGAATAGTAACTTCCAGTACACCATTTTCGTAATCAGCCGTAATATTTTCAGTATCGAGAGTATCGGGAAAAGGTATGTACCGGTAGAATTTTCCATACATACACTCGCGACAGTGATAGGAATCCTCCTTAACCTCAGAGGAAATATTTTTCTGACCCTTTATGGTGATGGAATCCTCCGAGGCAGATATTTCAATATCCTCCTTTTTAATTCCGGGCAACTCCGCCTTTACCGAGAACCTGTCATCTTCTTCAATCATATCGATTGGTGGCATCCAGTTTCTTTCCAATGGTAAAGGGAGGCGACTGAAAACAGAATACAATGGCCTGCCAACCGTCTGGTCAAAAAAACGGCCCAGATTGTCTGCTTCACTCAAGGGGTGCCACCTGGTCAACTCCTGTTTTGGTTTCCACCGCTGCATCATCAAAACAGTCCTCCTTTCTGACTTACGAACAATCACATATATTTTACTACTCAAACCAACCCAATGTAATTACTCAACCTGGTAATTAAGGTTATTCAAAGTGGGTAATTCGGAAATAGGGGTTCCCCATTATCAACCGGTACGTGGCCTCTATTATGGGTAAAGAGATATAATAACTCCGGTATGGTGATATTATCCAATCCTGGTATGCTTATGTATCGAAGATACAGTATTATGAAGAATCGACAGTCAATGCCAGAGAGTAAAAAACCCGGTCACCGCGGTTCATCACGGGTATCGAGCACAGAAAAGCCGTAATGTTTTTAAAGAAAAAGGGAATTTTAAAATGAGTTACAACTTATCCGAACTGATTGAAGAATTGCAGAAACCGGAAGCCTATGCAGAAAAGCCAGCCGAGATAGACCTGCTGCAGACGCAGATATCATATGTTTTGAGGACAGAAAAATATGTATACAAGATCAAGAAGCCCCTCAATCTCGGATATTTGGACTATTCTACCCTGAACAAGCGGCTATTTTTCTGCAAAAGAGAGGTTGAGCTTAACCAGAGACTGGCCCCCGGAATCTACCTGGCCGTGGTACCGATAACCATAGACGCGGGGAAGATTTCTGTTGCGGGCAGCGGTAATACCATCGAATATGCGGTTAAGATGCGGCGAATGCCCGATGAGGCAATGATGAACGTCCTGGTCAAGAACAACCGGGTTTCAAAGGATATGGTCTGCCGCCTGGTGAAAAAACTGGCAGGATTTCATAAAAATGCGAAGACCGACGAAGCCATCGCTGCTTATGGCAGAACTGAAACTATAAGAAGGGATACCGAGGAGAATTTCGGGCAGACCGCGCGTTATGTGGGAAACACCATTTCCCGCGAGGCCTTCAATCACATCAGGAATTATAACAACAACTTCATCAAGGACAACGAAGAGCTCTTCAAGAGGAGAATCGCAGGCAGGAAGATAAGAGACTGTCACGGGGACCTGCGTGCTGAACATATCTGTTTTATGGATGAGATACAGATTTATGACTGTATAGAGTTCAACAAACGTTTCCGATACTGCGATATAGCCGCTGAAATCGCCTTCCTGGCCATGGACCTGGACCATTACGGCCGGGCTGACATATCACGGTACTTCGTCAGTAACTATATAGAGCAGAGCGGTGACCGGGAACTACTAAAGCTGCTCAACTTCTACAAGTGTTACCGGGCTTACGTAAGGGGGAAAATAGAGAGCTTCAAGCTCGACGAACCCTCTTTCGGGAAAGCCCGAAAACAGGAGCTCGCCGCTGAAGCCAGAAGCTATTTCGACCTGTCCAGTACATATACCCGACCGGGGAGATTCCTGTTAGTAACCACCGGCCTGTCGGGCACCGGCAAGAGCTGCCTGGCGGGTGAATTGGCCAGAAGAACGGCATCTGTGGTGATATCCTCAGACATTGTCCGCAAAGAAATGGCGTCCGTGGAACCAACCGAGCACCGATTTGAGGATTTCGAAGAGGGCATCTATTCGCAGGAATACACCGAGAGAACCTATCAAGAGCTGCTAGATAGAGCGAGCGGCTTGCTCGAAGAAGGGGTTTCCGTAATCATCGATGCTTCATTCAGTAAAAACAAATACAGATTGAATGCATTGAAACTGGCCCGGGACCGGGGTGTTGATTTCTTCCTGTTGGACTGCTTTGCCGATGAAAAACTGGTGGAACAACGCCTGAAACAGCGAGAAAGAGAGACTTCCGTCTCTGACGCCCGTCTGGATATCCTCAGAAAACAGAGGGAAGCCTATGAACCGGCGGAGGAGATTCCGAAATCACAACACATCCGCATAGATACTGAGCTATCCTTCGAAGAATGTATCGAGAAGGCTCTGAAAGGAATCGGGCAGGCATAAATCTCTGTACAGCGCTTGTGCGAAAGCGATTGTTGCCAGCATATCCCAATCGCTATGCCACACATCCGCTACCGGAAATGTAGGTGAGCACCCCTTTATCCATAGGGGTCCTCGCCCGTGAGCCAACTGTCCCTTCAGCCGCAGACCTGGCTTTTTCGTACTCATTTTTTTGCATTGCCACGCGCACCAGATAGGGAGTATCAGTTTCAATGACCTCTCCATCAGCCATCCCGTGACTACCATCCGCATTGAGCACCACGACGCCGGATTCAGCCAGGATGCGCCTGTTCCGCTCCCGGTCCTCTCTTTTCTCCCAGCACACGTTGCGGCAGTTACCGCATACGGTATTGGTAAACCACTCCGGGCTGAACATCGCATTTCGATAGTCGCTGAAGCTATTGTCCTCAAGATGCATCATCGGGTCCGCCTTTTGCAGCCTGATATTGAGGTTATCCAGGTCATCCTTGTTTCCCGGCAAGGGGTAATCCAGGCGATAGGGGCTCCAGTTGGACCATTTCCCGTTCGGGGCCAGGCCGTGGTATCCGGTACAGCCTATCCAGCAGCAGGTATTTGGTTCCTTGGCCGCGATTTCCTCGACTATACCGGCGACACGCACCGTAACCGTCTTCCTTTTGCTTATCATTTCAACGGGACACACCGCGGTACACATCTTGCAGCGGTCACAGGGGTTTTCTTCGAGCAGGGGGTCTGCCTCCAGCGGAGCAGAAGTAATCACCGTCCCCAGTTCGACCATGGCACCGAAATGGCGGGTGAGCAGGTTCCCACTCCAGCCCAGCCGACCGATACCGGCTGCAACGGCACCGTAACGATGGCAGAAATCGGGGATGAACTCGGTCATCTCGGTGACATCAACGGCTCCAGGTTCGGGGCGATAGCTGTTGTTGACATCCACGCATAGCGCTCCAAAGCCAGCACCTTTGAGAAAATCAACCACCCGGTCACCGATTTTATATACCGTCCGGGCCAGTTGCTTCCGCTCCTCGCAGTGCGCCAGCCAGTCCACCTTGCCCATAAAATCACGCACGGTTTCCTTGTTCAGCCTGACGGCAAAGGATACAACCGATTGTGCCGAGGGCAGTAAATATTCCGGATTGCCGGAAGGCGGTGAATCCAGAAGCCTCCGCCGGGAAGCGATACCGGACAGGTCCGCTCCATTCTCCCGGGCAATCTGCTTGATGCTATCCTCCAAACTTCTCATCGTATCCCCCCTCCGACCGATTCACCTGATAATAGCAGCCATCTCCTCGCCAAGCTGCTCCGCTTTCTCCAGGGTTTCGGGGTATTCTTTAACCCTCCCCCTGTGATGGATACCGAATACCGGCATTTCACTCACCACCTCGTAACCCAGCGCCTCGAAAGGACGGCGCAGGGCCTCCAGGGTGAGATCCATTCCTCCTTCCTCGCTGGTAAGCTGCTCACCGACAACCACGATGGCCGCCTTTCTGCCCTGGTCCGCGAGCCGGCTGGACCATTCGCCCGGCCGCTCTTTCCCGTAATCGTAGAAGCAATACAAACGGTCGATAAATGACTTCATCATTGCAGTGATATTGTAGTTATATATGGGGCAGACCAGGATCACCCCGCAGGCTTCCCTGACTCTGGGATAAAGAAGCTGCATCCCGTCCTGAATGCCGGTGCACTGTTTCGCTTTCCGGCAGCGTTCACAGCCAATACAGGACTGAAACTGATAATCGCGAAGCTGAATTTCTTCCACGGCCACAGCACCCTTCCTGACACCGCTTAAATAATGCTTCATCAGGATATCCGAATTACCGCCCTTACGAGGGCTGCCGCCGATACCCAGCACCTTTTTCACAGGGTCCTCCATCAAAGTTGTTATTCCCCGGTGGACAGGACATTATGGTATTTTGGCTTCCGCTGACAAAAGTCAGAGAGATAATCCCTCCCCAACGAAAGCATTGCCCGTTTCAGATCCCCAGTTCGCGCCTGATCTCCGGGATAGCCTTTATGGCCGCATGCTCACCGGCAGATACCAGCTCCGCTACCCGGCGGCGGTCCCCGGGGCGGAGGCGCATGCCTCTTACATCCGGCGCGATCACGATATCGGCCCTTGCCGCACCCGTCGCCGTTACCTCACCCCGGCGAACTTTTCTGAGGAGCCGCCACATCCGGAAGATCCCGGGCGGCTTCTCGGGCATAACACCGGCGATACTTAACCTCGACATCTGCTTTCCCTTATCGGGTGTCACCGTGGAGGCAATGACAAAATCCGCACCCATATCCCGTACCACGTCCACAGGCACCGGGTCAACCAGCCCGCCGTCCACCAGGTGCCTGCCGCGCCAGCTAAAGGGCATATAAAGGACCGGTATGGATACACTGGCCCTCACCCCTTCCGCTACCGATCCGTCTTCGATCACCACTTTCTCACCGCTGTGGATATCTGCGGCCACACAGGCAAACGGTATCCTCAAATCGCTGAACTCAGCGTTATCGATGGAATACCTGAGCCACTCGATAACCCTTTCCCCCCGGATAATCCCCTGCCCGGAGAGGGTGAAATCGAAAAAGGAGCGCATTTTCTTCCGGTTGACACCGACTATTACCTCCTCGATTTCCTTCGCCGTCCTTCCCGCCGCATAAAAGGCGCCGATAAGTGCTCCCATACTGGTACCGGCGATGAAATCGACCGGAATGCCCTCCCTCTCCAGGACAGCAAGTACACCTATATGGGCAATACCCCTGGCAGCACCACTGCTCAGGGCAAGACCAACTCTCTTCATATCCATCCACTCCCGGTTTATAATAGATGATGCGGCATGCACGAACTCACCGGTAAATTATGCATCATAGCCCTATCTTTCTGCCCGCACCGCTTTCAGTGAAATCGTCGCGATACTCCTTCCGAAACTGGTCCCGGCATTTGTCCCCGGAGCAGTGCGAAGGGGCTACCCTCTCCACACCCATTTCCCGGAAGCGCCGGACAATATTCCCCACTTCCGAATCGGAACTGCTCAACAGATGAAAACCGCCCATACAGAGGTGTACCTTACTCCCAGGAAATATCTCCCCGCTTCTCTCGAGGATATTCAGGATACCGGGGTGGGCACAGCCGGTAATCACCACCAGTCCCCGGTCGGTATGCACGATCAGGGACTGCTCCTTTATCCCTGTCCCCATTTCCCCGGTGCTATATACCGGCCCGGATATCCGCATCGGTTCGTTTACGTCCCGGTACGAAGCCCCCCTCTCCTCTATCCCGCTTCGCATAGAATCCGGGAATGATTCGGGGATGAACACCTCCACGTCACTGTTTACCTTGAGAAACCGGGCGAGCCCACCGGTATGGTCGCCATGAATGTGGGAAATCACCACAGTCTCTATCCCTGCGGGTTCTATTTCCATTACCTCCATATTGGATAGCAAAGCGTCACCATCACCTCCGGTATCGAAGAGGACGGTCTCTCCCGGTGTATCGACGACACAGCCAAAACCCCAACCCCGGGACAGCCCGCTTGAGAAAAGATAGTTATCATAGACCACCGAGATGGTCACCCTGTTTTCATTAAAAGTACTTCCTTCTTCTTCGGTAACAGGCTTCTCATCAACCGAAATACACGAACTCATCATAGCCACCCCCGGTAAAGATACTGCCATTAATATCGAAGAAAAAAGCCACTGGCTCATCACCATATAATAGCGCCCGACCATTATTCATTGCAAAGGATTTTCAAGAAAGCGCCATCACCAGCCGGCATCTCCCCACAAGAAACACAGCCTGTCATCTCATCGAACCAGAATATCTGAAACCGCATCCAGGATATCCTCTTGAACCAGGTATTATCAATAGGTGATTATTACGATAATTTATATGCTATAATTGCGGAAAACACTGCGCCCAATCTGGAACGCCAGCACAATCGGCAACCGTTTCTACCTTCCGGATAGGCAGGCAAAGGACTGGTACAGCAGATATAAAGCAGCGGTGATGCCTGTAATACAGTGGGAGATAAAAACTGACCATGAGAAATGTTGCCTTCAGGAAATAAAAGCACAGGATGGAGCCTCATTACCAGAAAGGCATGCTATGCACCATTAACTTCGGTTATACTTTTCCTGCCTGTATTGGCAGTTCTGTTACTTACCGTCCTCAGTCCCGGGCCTGTTCCTGCGGCCTGACAAGCACCACGGGGACGGGTACTTTCTGCAGAAGCTTGGCCGCAACACTGCCATAGGCCCAGCGCCCCAGTCCACCCCGGGCGTGGGTCGACATTACAATGATGCTGAAGGGGGCCTTCTCAACGTATTCAATAATCTCCTTCGAGGGGTCGCCCTCCAGCACCTCCGTCCGCACTTCCCGATATAAAAGCTTGAGGCGTTGTGCCACACCCTCCAGGTACCTTTTGGCGACCATCTTCTGCCGATAGAGCAGCTCCCGCTGGTATTCGCGGGGCATCACGTGCCGGGCACCGTCAGGTGTTTCCAGACGGGCGCTCGGCGAATAGTAGGTCATGGCCACGGCAGGCTCCGATACGTTGAGCAAAACAACCTCCAGGGCTTCAGGCCCGCGCTGTCCGGCGAGAATTTCAACGTGAGGTAACACCGATTCGGCAAGCTCAGAACCATCAAGGGGAACAACTATGGTCATCTTCGGCCACTCGCTATAGGCCGTTTCCTGCGCAGATTCGGCGCTTACCAGCCACACCGGTACCGCAGACGCACGGAGAACCTTATCGGCCACGCTACCCATTATCCAGCGCCTGATGCCGGAGCGGCCGTGCGTTGCCATCGTTATCAAATCGACATCGCTCTCATCGGCATAGCGAATTATCTCCTCAGCAGGATAACCGGTCACAAGCTCGCCCCGAACCTCCACATCCCTGCCATCTCTTTCGTCGCCGAGCCTCTGCCGGAGATTTCCTATCTCCTTCCGCACCATCTCAGCTTTGTGCTCGATATAGGCCCTGTGCAGAGGAGAGGATTCCCCCTCTTCAGGCTCCAGCACGTGAAGAAGAGTCACATCCAGTCCCAGCCTCCCCGCCGTCTCTATGACATAGGGGTAAACCACCTCGGATAACTCTGAACCATCGAGAGGAACCAGCAACCTGCGATACATGCGAACACCTCCAGCGGTCAGCTACAATATATTATGTTACTGCTGCGCATATGTCAAAGCCCGCCATCAATTTTAATCCCCACATACCAGAAATCTAGCACAACATAAACGAACCTCCGGTACATGTTATTGCACCACCTGATATAATGGGTTATCAAGAGCATACAGTCTTTCATGGTTTTGCCCGTTAGCCGGCAAATCTTCAATCAACCCCTCAGCGACCGGTTCTACTGAAGAAAAAGGCAGGGAGGAGTGGCAATGCCAGTACACAATGCGGAGATTGCCCGTGCCCTGAACGACTACGCCGATCTTCTCGAGATCTCCGGGGCCAACCAGTTCCGGGTACGGGCCTACCGGACGGCAGCCCGTAATATAAGCGAGCTTCCGCACAGCATCTCGGAGATGGTAAAGCAGGGAGAACCGCTCTCGTCGATACCCGGCCTGGGCAAGGAACTCACCGCAAAGGTCGAGGAAATGGCCACTAGTGGAAGCTTTTCCCAGCTTGAGGAATTCAAAAAGGAGTTCCCCGTTGGGCTCCTCGATATTACCAAAATTGGCGGGCTTGGCCCCAGGCGTACCAGGGCACTTTACCAGGAGCTTGGCATCACCGATATAGAGCAACTGGCCAGGGCAGCAAAAGAAAAGAGAATCAGGGAACTGCCCGGATTTGCCGCCAGTAC